>CAYSTR010000313.1:0-4049 GCA_964433745.1 uncultured Oscillospiraceae bacterium
TTTCGTTTACACTGCCCGCAGATTTGAACTAGAGGGCAGCTGGGTGGCGCCTCCAGAGAAGTAGCCGCTTCGTCGCAGGACGGGCGGTTCTTTTTTCGTTTACACTGCCCGCAGATTTGAACTAGAGGGCAGCTGGGTGGCGCCTCCAAAAGAAGTAACCGCTTCGTCGCAGGACGGGCGGTTGCTTTTTCGTTTACACTACCCGCAGATTTGAACTAACAGGCAAGCCATACACGCCATTCCGCAGGGGGGAGTGAGTTATGTACTAAAATAATCCCCTCATTCTATAAATAAAAATGGTCAACTCCTTTAACTTCCACTTTCCACTAAAACATATCGCCAATAGTTTGACTTTTACAAACATTTGTAGTAAAGTAATATATAAAAGGATGGTAAGTCCAATGAACATAACCATAAAAGCACTAACCACAGCTCTATCCGCAGACTACTTCGATTTTTTTGAAAACCGTGCTTTTACTGACAATTCTCCTTACCGGTGCTACTGCCAGGTTTATCAAATGTCAAAAGAACAAGCAAAGATTTATGAAAATATAGCACCATCCGAAGCCGGACGTGCGTCTCGCGAGATTGCGGAAAAACAGATAGATTCCGGAGCTTTAAGCGGATATCTTGCGTTTGACGATGGTTTGGCAATTGGATGGTGCAACGCCAATGACAAGTCCAATTTCCCTGTCGAACCATATATCGGAGAGAGCTTCTATGCTCCGGCAGAGATGAGAGAAAAAGCTGTTGTGTGCTTTGAAATCGCCCCGGAATATCGCGGAAAGGGGATTGCTACAGCCCTTTTACAGCGGGTTTTGGATGATGCTAAGGCTGACGGGTACACGGCTGTTCATGCATATCCTGTTGCACGTAATGAGCGGTACGAATGGGACTGTACCGGCCCTGTTAGATTATATGAGAAGCTAGGGTTTGTGAAAATATCGGAGAACGGCGAAAAAACAGTTATGAGAAAAGAGGTTGAGAATTAATGCAATACAGAGAGATAGGCAAAACAGGCAAAATGGGGAGCATAATAGGGCTCGGCTGTGAAAATCTGGACGGAAAGCCCTATGAGACTGTTAAAGACACCATTTATGCCGCCCTGGATAACGGTATAAATCTGTTTGATGTGTTCATGCCGGGCGGAGAGGTTCGCGAAAACATAGCAAAGGCGTTGGGCTCTCGCCGCAACGAGGTCATGATACAAGGACATATCGGCTCTACAGACATAAGACAGCAATATGACATAAGCCGCGATATGCCTACCGTTAAAAAGTATTTCGAGAGCTTACTTAAAATTTTTGGTTACATCGACTTTGGCATGATGTTTTTTATTGATTCGGAGGAGGACTATAAAGGCGTATTCGAGACTGAATTTGCCAGTTATGTGCAGAGCTTAAAGCAGCAGGGCTACATTAAGCATATCGGTTTCAGCTCCCATAATCCTGTTATGGCGACCCGCGTCATAAATACCGGACTGCCCGAAATGATGCTATTTAGCATAAATCTGGCGTTTGACCTCTATCCGGTCAAGCAAAACACGCTAGATGAGCTGCTAAAGGGGCTGGATAAAAACGCATTTTGCGGATTTGACCCGACAAGAGCCGCTTTATACACGCTGTGCGAGCAGAAGAATATAGGCATCACCGTAATGAAGACATTGGGTGCCGGAAAGCTTATCTCCGCAGAGCACACCCCCTTTGATAAACCGCTTACAGCCGCTCAATGCATCCATTATGCCCTTACCAGACCGGCTGTTGCCAGCGTTTTAATCGGCTGCAAAACCCCTGATGAAGTAATTGATACTCTAAAATATCTAGATTTAAGTGACAGCGAACGCGACTATACCCATGTTATGAATACCCTGCGCAATGATTTTAGGGGAAAATGTGTCTATTGCAGTCACTGCTTGCCCTGTCCGGCAGAGATAGACATTGCCGCAGTAAACAAGTATCTGGATATTGCCCGGCTTGACATTGAGAACGTCCCCCCATCCATACACTCCCACTACATGGGTCTAATAAAAAGCGGCAAGGACTGTATCGGGTGCGGGAGCTGTGAGAAACGCTGCCCCTTTGGTGTGCCTATTATAAAAAACATGGAAGAAGCAGCGGGCATCTTTAAATAGGGGATAATAACGTAAAAACAACCAGAATCAAAAATAATATTCGTGAAAAAAACAATGGATTTTATTTTTATTTGTTGTTATAATAGAAACATCTAGATTGTATTGGAGAAAAAGATGTTTAAGAGGGCATTTTCTTCAACGAGTGTACTGCGTATCATCTCCGTGTTCTTCATTGCTGCGCTGGTGCTTTTGCTGATATCCTTTTTTGCGGCGGGTATGCCTAAGCTGTCGCTTGATGATGATTTTCACGCAATAAACGGAGAGATCGATTTGACAGGGTATAATCCCCAGGACAGCCTGCCGGTAGGACTTGGCGGAGACTGGGAGCAGTACAAGGGGGTATTTTTCAACGAGGGGGACTTTGACCGCGAAAGGCTGACAGAAAAAGAACATATATCCTTACCTATCGGCAGTATTATCGATGCGGATGGGACTGCCTCCTACCGTCTGTTTCTTGTCATGAGTGACAGCTTGGGGGAGACGGCAATCTATATCCCGGATCTTTTTGGCAGTGTTAATCTCTTCTTCAACGGACAGTTAATCTCTGCGGCAGGGTATGAAACCGGTGTCCGGACAATATTCAAGTCCAGCGGCATATATCTTCTCCCGCAGCCCGACCCCTCTCTTGACCGTCAAGAGCTGATAATATCTGCAAACCCATACGGCGGCACGGCACTCTATAAGCATAACATTGTAATGGGTTCATTAGCCGGAATACTTGAACTTCAATATCTTAGCATAGCAAACACCATGATAGTGTTCGGTATACTCGTAATAATCATGATAAACGGCTTTATGTTCATGATTCTGCGCCCCGGACACCGGCTTATAACTCTTATAACGCTGTTTGACACAGCGCTTATGCTGCGTATTATCTTTAGCATGAACGATATGTTTATGTTTTTAGAGGGGTTATTTCCGTCATTTTACATGACGGACGGTATACGCTTGACCATTCAGATTCTGGCTCTCATGATAGGCGGTATAATAGGTGCCCGCCTGTCTCACTTCCTGTTTGACCCGGAGGACAAGGTTCCCCGGTTCTTGACTGTACCGCTGTCCTACATGTATGCTGTACTGGCGGTGCTTTTATCGTTCAGTCCGCAGTTCTTTGATAAATTCGGTATTCCGGTAATACTTGCCGTCTATCTGTTCACCTTTGCCGTAGTTTTCTGGCAGATTATTGTTTACTGGAAGAAGCAACGGGCTTTTTATTCGGCATTTCAGATAACAAAAACCATCTACATCGGATTAGTGATATTTTTTGATATCCTGCTTCTAAACACCAACACAAACATTTTGGTCTTTACCTATCTCTATCTTCTTTTCTTCATGGCGCATCTGTTTATCCGTCTCTTCGACAACAACGAGAGCTACAAGAGTGTAGAGCTTCTAAACCAGAATCTCGAACAGACAGTGGCGGCGCGCACGGCAGAACTAAGCCGCGCCAACAAGATTCTTTCCGAGCTGTCCATCCGCGACTCACTGACGGGTGCATATAACCGGCTCTATTTCGAGCGCATGATTGAGCAGAAGATAGCTAGATTCCCGGATACAGGGGAGAGCCTTCACATGTGCATGTTTGACCTGGATTACTTCAAGCTGATAAACGACAGATACGGTCACGATGCCGGAGACGAGCAGCTAAAGGCGCTAGTGGAGACTATACATGCCATGATAGGTGACGAGGCGGTTCTCTCGCGCATAGGCGGAGAGGAGTTTGTTCTCCTATTCTTCGGAAGGACGTTTGAGTACACGCTGACTAAAATCGAGAGCATACGAAAGGCTCTTGAGGATGAGGCAAAGAGGAACCCCAAACGAACCACCGCCAGCTTTGGTCTTGCCGTCTACGACCCCTCCATGACGCGAAAGGACTACTATAAGCTGGCAGACACCTATCTCTACACCGCAAAAAATT
>CAYSTR010000314.1:0-4038 GCA_964433745.1 uncultured Oscillospiraceae bacterium
TGGTATTGCTATCGGAAGCGGTACAGATGTTGCGATGGAAAGTGCGGACATTGTATTAATGCACAGCGACTTGATGGACGTACCCACAGCCATTCAGCTCTCAAAAAGCACCATTCGCAATATCAAGCAAAATCTCTTTTGGGCATTTGCTTACAATGTGGCGGGTATTCCCGTTGCCGCAGGGGTGCTGTATATCTTCGGCGGTCCGCTGCTTAACCCTGTGTTTGCAGCGGCGGCGATGAGCCTGTCGAGTGTGTCAGTGCTTTCCAATGCACTGAGATTAAAACGCTTCAAGGCGTATAAATAAGGAGGAGCTTATGAAGAAAACCATATTATTTTGCTTGTTGATAGCAGCTTTGTTTGCTCTTTCGGCATGTCAGGCGACTGATATTGTGGCGAACTACGCAATAAAATCTTTTGACGAGATTACCTCTGTGCTTGGCAACAATATCGTTAAGAGTGATAGTAGTATCACAATTATCTCACCGAACGATACTGAGAGCTTTTCTTTTGGCGATGAGCCTAAGCTATCATTCAGCATTGCACCGTTTATAACCGCAGGGCTTGATTCCTCCCAGCTTCCAAGCGAAATGATAGCTACTAATCCCGTGTTGAATATAGCTATCCAAAATGCCAGCGTTGAAAATCCAACCTTTGAAAATCTGATTCGAGAGAATAGAAACAGCCTTGAATACCATACCGAACACGATATTTATGAGCTGATGCTTGGAAACGGCAATGCGTTTCGCTGGGCGAAGAACATCAACACAAATGAGCGAGACATTGTGTTTGTGCTTAACCCTGACCCGCTTATAGCCGCAGGACTTGACCCAGCAAAACTGGAGGGCTGGAAGTTTACAAAAGTCAAGGTTATGGAGAATGGAAATACCGTTGAAGTTGATAGATTGTTAAAGGTTTATAATATTAAGTAGGAGGAAAATACGAGAGATATGGCACTTTCTAAAGGTCTGCCATATAAGCGTCTGGATTGCACAGTCGAATAAGCCCATGTCCTGGTGTCCACGGTGCAGGACTTGGATATCCTCGTATGGACTTAGTTATGCAAATATAATGAACTTCATGTTATTGGCAGGTTTAATTGTAATACGAATTTAATGGATTACAATCAAGCAAACAAGGACATCGAATAGGTACAAATATAAATAGCGCCTGGTAAAGAATAATCTTGCCGGGCGCTATTAGCGTTATATAATGTGTGTGCATATTGCATCAATTACAAAGCGATGAGCCATGGGAAGCACGGCATTTGAGGTTTCACTTTCTGGGGAGGGTTTCAACATAAAACCGGAACTCTTTTGGAGTACAACCTACATACTTCTTAAATATTGTTTGAAAATAACTTTGTGATGAAAAAGCAAGATATTCACTGATTTGTGAGGTGCTAAGCTCAGTAAATGATAGTAGTCTTTTCGCTTCATCCATCTTTAATGTGGAAATAAAATCCGATATCGTTGTTCCACTATCCTGTTTAAATTTTTCACATAAATGAGAACGATTCATTCTTAAAGCCATTGCAAGATGGTCTACCAATATTTTTTCACTTATATGTTTAAGTATATATCTCATTACACTTTTTACAAGTTTTGAGCTTTCGGAGCCGCACTTTCTGCCTTCTACTCTTTTTGTATAGTCCATAAGCATCTGCATATTCAAAGAAGCAATATCACCACTACTATTTAAAAGCTCCGCTTTTTGGATGTATCTGTCGCTCAACGCAAATGCAGCTTCTGCATCTATTCCACCGGCAATAGCGGCACGGCTTATTAGCGTTGCAGCACAGATAAAAGCGTTTTTCCTTTGGCGCAGCTCGTTATGAGCAAGCGTTCCTACTCTTCCTGTCGGTGGTGTTAATAAAAAAGCCTCCACTGCCTCGACATTGCCTGCTGTCACATAAGATAGCATTGTTTTCTCTGCTTCATATGTATTATGCGGTTCGATTTGCTGATCTTCTTGGTCATATACCAATTTATCCGAACTAATATTGCACTCATACCCATCCTTTTTTATTAGATCTGCTACTGCTAATCGTTCATCATTGATGGCGTAATTTACAAAACATAGGATTTCTAAAAAATTCTCAAAAGGATAAGGTACTATGTTTGAAAAATAAATTTGTAAGTCAGAAAGACGCTCCCCTGATTGGTTGAGACGATATAGTATAGCGTTTGTTTCCTGTTTTCCGAGGGTTATTTGTGAGGTCGGACCGATAATCAAGGTTATAGCATCTTTTTTGCTCTTAATCACCCCGAACAATAATAAATCGTCTGTTTCAACATAAAAAGCATTGTCATTTGTGTCATCTATTTCTTGTCGGATAAGCATAGCAATGTCGGGGGAAAACGCATAATTTGTATAATGCTCGATACATAAACCATCTTTATATACCCTTGTCTCCAATCCGGTTAAATGACCGAGCCCACTACACAAGTAGTTATAGTCAATTTGCATAAATAATACCCCGAATGTTTTTATTTAATTTTATAATAAAACCGACAATATTGCAAGAACTAATTTACATCATATTATATAATTAACTCATGGCAATGCAAATATTTATTGGGATATATGCCAATATACAATGAAGGGGTCGGGAGAAATGGTAAATACGCTAGTAAACAAGCCGATGTTTAACAGTAAGCTGAGCAGCGAGGGGACAAATGCTAAAGAGCGATGGTTAGGTTACCTTCTGGGTCCGGCTGGGGCACTCTTATTAAATGCGGTGTTAGCCACCTATTTGAACGTCTATTACACAGATGTTCTCGGTCTTACTTCCCTTTGGGGTGGTGCATTTTTAGTCCTTTTCCCGATTGTATCTAAGATTATTGACGCTATTACCAATCTCATCATGGGATATATTATTGATAGAACCAAAACCAAGCAGGGTAAAGCCAGACCATGGTTATTACTGTCCGCTCCCCTAATGACCATTACCGGGATTTTACTGTTCACCGTTCCGGGGGCTAACCAAACGGTTCAGGCAATCTGGGTGATTCTTTCCTACAACCTGTTTTATTCATTCTCATACACAATATTTAATATGAGCCATAATTTGATGGTTCCGCTCTCAACACGTAATTCGGCTGAACGGGGTAAGCTTTCGGTGTACAACCAGATTGCTACAATCATGATGAGTGGTATTCTGGTTGCACTTATCTTTCCCATGGTTATTATGCCGATAATTGGAGTAGACCAAGGTAAGTGGTTCACAGTAATGAGTATTCTGTCAATTATAGTACTCCCACTTACACTGCTTGAATATTTCTTCACAAAGGAACGTGTGACCGAAGAGGACACACATGTCAGCGTGGAAAAGCCTACATACCGAACTCAAATTAAGGCCGTCTTTACAAATAAATACATGCTCATCATATTAGCGTATTTCTTAATCTACACAATCGGTATGTGTATTAAGAACCTCGGTCTGGTTTATTATTGCAACTATGTACTAGGCACCTATAACGACGGTATCACACAAATGCTCATCTCGGTCATAGGCGGTATACCTATGGGCATCGGTATCTTTTTAGTTTGGCCCCTTGCTAAACGATTCGGTAAGCGCAATGTCACATTGGCGGGATTTGTGCTCTATAGCTTAGGCAGTGCTATCTGCTTTTTATACCCTTATGACATGACTATTGTACTGGTGGGACAGTTTATAAAAAACATTGGCGGACTACCCTGTGCATATGTGTTTATGGCTTTGTTTGCAGACACCCTGGACGATGTGGAGTGGCGTTCCGGGTTTCGATGTGACGGTATGGCAATGTCTGTTTACAATGTAATAGCCGTCGCCATGATTGGTATCTGTACTGGTATATTCAACGGACTTATTTCCTCTGCCGGATATGTCGCTCCATACTATGACGCGGCGGGCACCCTGATTGCGGCGCAGACTCAAGGGGTACAGAATGCCATTACCTTTGCTTTTGTAGGTCTAGAGAGCATAACAGGCGTTATTCTGATTACCCTCCTCTTGTTCCTAAATGTAGAAAAAGGACTGGACAAGAAACAGCGGGA
>CAYSTR010000315.1:0-4037 GCA_964433745.1 uncultured Oscillospiraceae bacterium
AAGCTTGCTGTCACCTGAGATGAAGCTGTGAAGCTTGGCATTATTTAGCTTAACACTGTCATACTGATAGTTAAAATGCTTGTCTCTTATTTCATCATAAAAAATTATACTGCTTATACCGTAAACAGTATGGTATTGCAATGCTTGCAAAGCCCTATTGTATAATATATGCATTGTTTGAATATCTTCTGTGAATCTATCACTGCCGGCGGCACAATGAATGCCGTATTGTTCCTTTAGCACGGATAATACCGTGTTAGTATAGCTTGTAAAAATATCATCCTTTGGAATTTCGTCTGCATTCATTAAAACAACATAATGATTTATATCTGTTTTAACTATGAAGTACCGAATATCTGTGAGGTTAATATTATTGTATTCGAGTTCAATTACACTTTGAATATTATTTACATCGGATGCCTTATTTTCGTCAAGGCTGACAACCTGTAGTATGACAATACCGATGATACCGTACTTAATATTAACATTATACTGCCTGAGCACAGAAACCAAATCGATATTACCCTCAATACCTAAAAAGGCCTTGTGAAAAATATTATCAACGAGGCCGGAGGCTTCGATCCTTAATTTTTCCGCTAACAAGCCCTTTTCTTCAAGCGTATCGTCTAGGACCTTCGATATAAAATCGATATCCCCTGTCTTTTGAGATTGCTTGGTTAACGCAGTCTTTTGTGAAATACTACTAATCAAGGCTTTTATGGGTGAGTAGGTATATTGAACAAGCCAAAGGCTTACAAATCCGCTGACTATCATAAAACTCAAAAACAACAGCACTAATATCCTTATTATAGTGTAAGACCTTTGAAAGTAGCTCGAAACGGGTGTATACAGCAAATATTTACATCCGGTCGACGGGGATATATATACTTCAAAGGCATATCTTTCTCCGCCAATATCCCGGGTGCTGTAACCATCACTATTTATGACCTCTAACAAATCCGAGTTGTCTAATTTATTGTTTGTTGAAATAATTGGATTATTGTTCGAGTCAAAAATAATAATATCGCTGTTGTACTGCTCAATACCATTTTCATAAAGAAGCTTGTTAACCATGGTTGACTTCATTATAATAGAGATAGTGGTCTTAAAATTATCGGTCTCAGAACCTGCAATTATTGGATTTGAAACAAAGTATTGAATCGTTTGAAGATTAGTTTTTGTTATTAACCCAATGTAATCCCCTTTTAAGGAATAGGTATTCATTTTGTTCTTCCAAATGCTAAAATACTCTTCATTCCCCATTTCATAGGAATTATAAAAATTAGCCAAGCTGGATACGGATTTACCCGATACTAATGTATCACCTTGTCTGAAATACACAAAGACATCATAAAAATAATCGGTAAGATAAATGGACAAATGCCGTGATAGCATGTAATATGTAAATGTATCTGAACGACTATTTGGGTTTTTTGAAAGAGCATTCATATACTTTTCTTCTCTTATTATGCTGATACCGATTTGACGCATTTCATTGAGCTTGCTGTCTAAAGAGAATGAAAAATTCTGTAAAACTATCCCTGTTGACTTTTTTATTTCTTCATTATAGCTTAGTAGGGTAAATGCTATCATAGCTATACTCATCAAAAAAGGAATAAGAAGAATTAGAAAATAAGCACCTACAATCCTTTTGAAGAAATTCTTATTTTTCATTTTCATTTTTTAACCTCTGTAATAAACACTTAACATACCCAAATATTACAGCAATATTAGCTAAAAGTCAAACTAAAAATGGATATTTTATGGGGTTTTGAGATAATAGCAATATTTTTTAGATATAGTCAATTACCATTTTTTACTTAATCAATAGATTTTAGATTTTGTTCATTTACAAAATGCCCACAAAAGACTAAAATAATTTTGTAAGAATATCCAAAATAAAAGGAGGCTTTATCTATGACCCGAAAGATCATGGCACTTACTATCGCTCTAATACTTATTGTAGGGATGCTTTCCGGATGCGGCGGCAGCCAGTCTAATGTATCCTCTGCTT
Organism: uncultured Oscillospiraceae bacterium; assembly: GCA_964433745.1. Lineage (GTDB taxonomy): Bacteria > Bacillota > Clostridia > Oscillospirales > Ruminococcaceae > CAYSTR01. The sequence goes on from CAYSTR010000315.1 coordinate 2,015, forward strand.
CCAGCGTATCGAGTGCTGCGGTTTCCACCGCATCGGCAGCAGCACCTTCACAGGCAGAGATAGGAGACCCCAATGCTCCATGGCTTAAAGACGGCGTCATAACCTATCCGCTCAATGTGGATGAAACCATTTCGATCTTTTCTGCAAACATTCTGCCCACACAATTTTCAGACTTTAAAGAATGGCCGTTTTATCAGGGATGGGTAGAAAAGCTGGGCGTAAAGATTGACTGGCAAACCAGTGCGGATTTTGGTACTGCATTTAATCTCATCATTGCTTCTAATGATTTACCAGACATTTTTGGTTCAAATATTTCTGACCGAAGAGCATATGTTAACGATGGTTATCTCCTATCTCTAGATGACTACAAGCAATATGCCCCCGCCCTGTTTACTTATCTTGAAAGCGACCCGGAAGTAGATAGATTAGTTAAAAGCGACGATGGTACATATACCTTTTTCCCATTTGTCAGAGAAAGTGATTTCTTAACCGTGTTCAACGGACCTGCTTTACGTAAGGACTGGCTGGATGAGCTCGGCTTATCAGTCCCCGAAACTATTGAGGACTATGATACTGTAGCACGCGCATTTAAAGAAAAATACGGTGCATATTACACGTTGTGGGATAATTCCGGTAATCTTGCATCAATGGGTAACCTAGGAATGGCAAGCGGTTTTAATGCAACTAGAGGCTATTATGTTGATGACAATGGAAAGGTTCAACTTGGAGCTATCGATGACAACTTCCGAAAATTCCTTGAATTTATGAAGGTTTGGTATGATGACGGCATATTGGATAAGGACTTTGCTACAAATGACTCTGCTCTTGTAAGGACAAAGGTATATAACGGAGAGTCCGGAATGTTTGTTACCACATCCGGAACACTCAATGTGTATAGGGACGCGTTCCTAACTATTGACACCAAAGCCGATTTAATCGCTGGTCCCTATCCTGTACCTAAAAAGGGCGACAAGGTAATGTTCAGTCAAATGGAAGCTAGGGTAAATGGCTTTGGTTCAAGTATTACGACAGCATGTAAAAATGTTCCTCTGGCATGTGCGGTACTAGATTACGGGTATACTGAAGCAGGCGACTTGGTATGGAACTATGGTATAGAAGGTGTTTCCTATACAATGGTTAACGGTAAACCTACCTTTACCGATTTAATTCACAAGAGCGAATATGGCAGAGATCAAGCTGTTGGTCTATATATTGCTTCAAACGGTTCAGGCTTAGCTACCATTCAAAGACTATGGATGACTGAGCAGAAAAACGGACCGAAAAACGCTGATGTCGTTAACACATGGCTTAATAACACAGAAATGAAAAAGCACCTTTTGTCAAATCTAACCCCGACACCTATTGAAACCAATATTATTAACGCGAGTGCACCCAATATCGCCACCTACGCAAATCAGATGTACTTTAAGTTTATTATAGGTGAAGAAAAGCTGGATGACGCTACCTGGGATGCATATGTCCAAAAAATAAAGACCATGGGTCTTGACGCAGTTCTCTTGTCATATCAAGCAGCACAGGATCGTAAGATGGCAAGATAATTTCCCCCTTTTAACCTGAAAGACAGGGTGCAAGACTGTACCCTGTCTTTTTAAAACAGTAATGATATAAAAAAGAGAGGTGCTCTGGGTGCAACAAATGATTATAAGAGAACCGGTGTTAATTAAAAACAGAATAGATACAATACTTAAACAGTTTGCCAGGGATACAATTAAAGATTTTAAGATGAACAAGTGGAAATATTTTATTATTCTGCCAACTATTATCTTTATGATAATTTTCGCGTATAAACCGTTATATGGCATCATAATTGCGTTTAAAGACTACCGTCCCAGTGCCGGAATTTGGGAAAGCGATTGGGTGGGGTTTGATCATTTTGTGCGGTTTTTTAGTGATGAGTTCTTTTGGCGCGCATTTCGCAACACCTTTACTATCGGTATTCTTTCCATTATTTTTGCCTTCCCAGCACCTATAATACTGGCGCTGCTGCTCAATGAAATTAAGG
>CAYSTR010000316.1:0-4035 GCA_964433745.1 uncultured Oscillospiraceae bacterium
AGGCGACATAAGCTCTCTGGCGGACTATTTTGTGTTTACAGGCGGTACGTCCACGACACAGGTAAAGTCATTAGCGGACGAGGTGGACTTTCAGATGGGTAAGCTGGGTGTCGAGCCGCATCACATTGAGGGCTACAACTCCGCAAACTGGATACTTCTCGACTACTCGGACGTAATCGTACACATCCTCTACACCGAGACGCGCCAGTTCTACGCGCTGGAGAAGCTCTGGGCGGACGCTACACCTATTGATATCGAGACACTGCGCTAACTATTATAAGGGAGTTTTTACCGATGAAATACGATGCTTTAGCCATTGAGAAGAAATGGCAGCAGATTTGGGACGAACAGGGCGCATTTGCCGCTTCTGACGACTATACCCGCCCCAAATACTTTGCCCTCATAGAGTTCCCCTACCCCTCCGGACAGGGGCTGCACGTGGGGCATCCGCGTCCCTATACCGCCATGGACATAGTGGCACGAAAGCGGCGTTTACAAGGCTATAACGTCCTGTTTCCCATGGGATGGGATGCCTTTGGTCTGCCCACCGAGAACTATGCCATAAAAAACAAGATTCATCCCGCTGTCGTCACCAAGCAGAATGTGGAGCGGTTCAAGTCGCAGCTAAAAAGTCTGGGACTGTCGTTTGACTGGTCTAGGGAGATAAACACCACCGACCCCGACTACTATAAGTGGACCCAGTGGATATTTTTAAAGCTCTTTAATGCGGGGCTTGCCTATAAAAAGGAGATGGCGGTCAACTTCTGCACCTCTTGTAAGGTTGTGCTTGCAAACGAGGAGGTCGTGGGCGGCACATGCGAGCGCTGTAACGGTGAGGTCGTGCGCAAGGTCAAGAGCCAGTGGATGCTGAAGATTACCGAGTACGCGCAGAAGCTTCTGGATGGTCTTGATGACGTGGACTATATCGAGCGCGTCAAGCAGAGCCAGAGAAACTGGATAGGACGCTCCACCGGAGCAGAGGTGGACTTCGCCACGACGGCGGGTGACACCCTGACTGTCTTTACCACCCGCCCCGACACCCTTTTCGGCGCAACATATATGGTTATCTCCCCCGAGCATCCGTACATCGAGAAATGGGCCTCACAGCTTACGAATATGGACGAAATCCGCTCCTATCAGGAAAAGGCGGCAAAAAAGTCCGACTTTGAACGCACCGAGATTGTCAAGGAAAAGACCGGTGTGAAGCTGTCCGGAGTGGAGGGGATAAACCCTGTTAACGGCGAGAAGATTCCTGTCTTTATCTCGGACTATGTGCTCATGTCCTACGGTACAGGCGCAATTATGGCTGTACCCGGTCACGACACCCGCGACTATGAGTTTGCGAAGACCTTTGACCTGCCGATTGTCGAGGTAGTGGCGGGGGGCGATATCTCAAAAGAGGCGTTTACCGACTGCGAGACCGGCACGATGGTCAACTCCGGAATGCTAAACGGTCTGTCGGTGGAGGACGCCAAGAAGAGCATAACAAAGTGGCTATCGGAAAAGGCTTTAGGTAAGCCCACAGTCAAGTTTAAGCTGCGGGACTGGGTATTCTCCCGCCAACGCTACTGGGGTGAGCCTATCCCCATTATCTGCTGTGATAAATGCGGATATGTGCCCCTTTCCGAGAAAGAGCTGCCGCTAAAGCTGCCCGATGTATCCTCATATGAGCCGACCGACACCGGCGAATCCCCGCTTGCACTGCTTTCTGACTGGGTGAATGTCACCTGTCCTAAATGCGGCGGGGCGGCAAAGCGCGAGACCGACACCATGCCCCAATGGGCGGGAAGCTCGTGGTACTTCTTACGCTACACCGATGCAGACAATAAGGATGAGCTGGCATCGAAGCGCGCACTGGAGTACTGGATGCCGGTGGACTGGTATAACGGCGGTATGGAGCACACAACCCTGCACCTTTTATATTCCCGCTTCTGGCACAAGTTCCTCTACGATCAAGCAGTCGTGAACACGCCCGAACCCTATCTAAGGCGCACGAGCCACGGTATGATTTTAGGTGAGAACGGCGAAAAGATGAGCAAATCCCGGGGCAATGTCGTAAACCCCGATGAGGTAATCGAGCGGTACGGTGCGGACACCATGCGCCTGTACGAGATGTTCATCGGAGACTTTGAGAAGTCCGCCCCCTGGTCGAGTGACAGCATAAAGGGATGCCGCCGTTTCCTCGAGCGTGTCATGAACCTTGCGGATATATTGACAGACGATGAGGACTGCTCCCCCGAACTGGAGAGACCGTTCCACAAGACGATTAAAAAGGTGTCGGAGGACATTGAGCGTCTGGGCTTCAATACTGCCATCGCCGCTCTTATGTCTCTTATCAACGACATATATAAGTGCGGTCAGGTCACAAAGAGCGAGCTCCGAGACTTTTTGGCTCTCCTGTCTCCATTCGCGCCGCACATCTGCTGTGAGCTGTGGGAACAGACAGGACTGGGAAAAAGTCCCTCGGAATACGGCTGGCCCTTGTTTGACGAGGACAAATGTAAAGACGAGGAGCTGGAGCTTGCGGTACAGATAAACGGCAAGATAAGGGGCAAGCTGACCATCCCCGCCGCAGCATCACAGGAGGATGTCCTAAGCGGAGCAAAGGCACTGCCCGCTGTGGCAGAGCTTATTGACGGCAAGGCGATTGTCAAGGAGATATATGTACCCGGTAAGCTTGTCAGTATTGTAATAAAGTAAATAAGGAAAGGGCGGTTCACATGTGAACTGCCCTTTCCTTTATTGTCCTATTATTCCCGCCAGAAGCTCCTTTGGCAGCACTTTTATGGGTACTACCGGCTGCGGGTTGCCGCTGTGCTCATTTATCGTCCGTTCCAGCCATGTCACATCGTGCCAGCGTCCCAGCTTGTAGCCGGTCTTATGGTGTGTACCTATCACGTTAAACCCCATTTTTTGGTGAAAGCGTCTGCTTTTCTCGTTCGGCTCGGTGTATGCGGCATAGGCATTACAAAAGCCCTGCTCCTTTAGTATGCGAAACAGGCATGTATACAGCAAGGAAGCCGCACCTGTGCTGTGGAAGCTTTCATCTACATAGATGGACACCTCCACGTCATAGCAGTAAGCCGCCCGCTCTCTGTGCGCGGACGCATAGGCAAAGCCTACCGCCTTATTATCCTCAAGACAGATAAGATAGGGGTATTTTGCGCCAATTTTCTCAATTCTCCCGGCAAACTCCTCCACAGACGGCAGTACGGTCTCAAAGGAAATGGCGGTATTTAGTATGTAGGGCGCATATATCGAGAGTATTGCCTCGGCGTCGTCCCTACTTGCCAGCCTTAATGTCATTTTATATCACCCTTACTATTGTTTACTGTTACTCACTGTCCCTTTTGCAGCTTCTTCTGTTCATACATAGCTGCATCTGCCGTTTTAAGCGCCGCATCAAGACTAGTGTCCGCACTGTAGAGCACCATACCATGCGCAAAGGAAATATCCCGCTTCTTTGCCTCGGATATAGCCGCCGCCAGAGCGGACTTAAACTCATCCATGTGCTTTTCCTTAGTCAAAAGGACAAATTCATCCCCGCCGATACGGTAAAAATCGGCTATCTTTTTGGTGTGCCTAGACAGTATTGCCGTAAAATCTATTAGAAGCCTGTCTCCCGCGTCATGACCTTGGCGGTCGTTTCGTTCCTTTAGACCGTTTATGTCTATGAGCGTTATGAGCTGGTTTTGGTTGCCGTCAATGACCGACAGCGCCTGCGAGTACATGGTGCGGTTATATATCCCGGTCAGCTGGTCGGTGACAAATCTATTTACCGCAATAAAAAGATAATAGAATATAAGCCCCAGCGCGGTACTGCTCCAGGTCAAGAACCACAAACCGTATATAATCTCGATGCTTATCCCCAGACATAAAAGAATGATTATACACATAAGACACAGCCGTTCCCGCTTTTTTGACCTCCAATGTGACGATACCGGCTCTGCCATGAGAAGCACTAGATAGAATATGGCAACGGTAAACGGAATAATGAACAATGGGCCTCGTCCGTACCGGTTCTCAGCCGAGATT
>CAYSTR010000317.1:0-4023 GCA_964433745.1 uncultured Oscillospiraceae bacterium
CCTCACCCTCGATACTGTCGAGCTTCAGCTCCCCGCCGTGCTGCGTGACTATCTCGTCCGCCACCGCAAGCCCGATTCCCGAGCCGCGACGTGTGTAGTTCGCCTTAAAGAACTTCTGCTTGACATACGGCAGATCCTCCGCTTTAATCCCGCAGCCTGTGTCGCTTATTCGGATGACAACATTCTCGTCCCGCTCAAAAGCTTCAATCGTGACACGCCCGCCGCTCTGGGAATACTTCATAGCATTGTCTATGATGTTGACAAATACTTGTCTTAGTCTGTTTTTGTCGGCATACAGAATGGGGAGCATCTCGGGCTCTTCGTAGACTATCTCAATGTGCTCTTTCTTTGCCCGCTCGGTGAACATAAGAACCGCGTCCCCCAGTTCCGCTAGGATATCCATCTTCTCCTTGTGCAGTGCAAACCGCCCCGACTGTATTCGTGAGAAGTCCAGAAGCTCCTCCACCATGCCGGTCAGCCGCCCTGTCTCGCCTATAATGACATTCATGCCCTTTTCCAATGTCTTGCGGTCAGCAGGCCCTGCTAGGGATATGGTCTCCGCCCAACCCTTTATTGCCGTGAGGGGGGTACGCAGCTCGTGAGACACCGCCGAGATAAAGTCATTCTTCATCTGCTCGGATTTTCCAAGCTCGACCGCCATGCTGTTTATGATGTCGCACAGCTCACCTATCTCATCGTCATTCTTCTTTTTAAGCCGCGCCGAGAAGTTACCCGCCGCTATGGTGGACGCAATCTTTCCCACCTCACCCACAGGAATGAGGATGGATTTTATAAAATATGAGCTTGAAATTATAACGAAAAACAGTATACACATGGCTATTATAGTGAATGTAAGTATGAATATGACAATCTGGTTGTCCACATCGGTAAGGCTCACGACATAACGCACCGCCGCCAGCTCCTTTGTACCCCCCGGCAGCATGAGGGTGATGGCGTAGATGTTCTCCCCCGAATAGGTGTAACCTTGATACTCGCCGCGTTAGTCCACACTTATGAGCGCACGGTCGTAGTCAGGCATGTACATGCGCTCGTCCGGCTTGAACCCGGAGGAGGTAACTATGACATTGCCCTCGTAATCCAGCGCCATCATCTCCATCTTGTCGCGGTCGTCAAACCCCTCTATTAAGAGCCTGACCTCGTTAGAGACAGGATAGTTGTCGGGATAGCGGTTTAAAAGCCCCGACATGGATTTTGCACGGGACGCCACAATCTGCTTAACGCCGTCATAGTAAAATCCGCGCACAAACACAACCGAGATAAGCTCAAAAGCTATGAGCACACCCAGTATGACAGCAAACGAGTTAAAAAGCCATCGCCTTGTGATACTAGTCATCAATGACTCCTTAAAATAAGGCTATAATGTGTATTATACCACACAATCCGCCGGTTTTATATACATAAAAAGTAAATTTTTATAACGCTATATCCTTACCCAGATGAAATGAGTAGAGTAAAACCCCAATCATACTCGCACCGAACATGTCAGCCGCCGCTCGCCTGTACATGTCAAGCTGCGGAGCGTATCGCAAAACCAGCTCTTCCATGCTGTCTACATGGTCAGTCTTGTAGTCTATGACGGTGAAACGTTCTCCCTCTCTTATTACGATATCGATTACGCCCTGTACCGTCACCGGCTCACTGCTTTCGGACACATTTAGCTCATTCGCCGGTACATTCATGAGAAATCTAAGCTCACGTATCACCTCGTCCGCTTGTGCTATGCGCTTATAAATAGGGGAGGAGAAGAAACGTACAAGCGGCTTCATGGGTATGAGCGCTCCCTCGGCAGGTGTGATAAACCGCTTGTCCATCAGACGCTTGCATTCCGCTTGGGGGCTGTCCGCTGCCGCCGAAAGCTCACAAAACTGCATGAATTTGTGTACCGCAGTACCCGCTCGTGCACCGCTTCCCTCCGCAAAGTCCGGTTCCTCCGACAGCGGGGCGTGCTCCTTGGTCAGGGACGAGACCGAATACTTTGACAATGTCTTGGTTTCGGCTTCATATGGGTATGTTACTGTGAGACGCTCTTTTATGCGAGCGGTGAGTATGGGGTCGGCAATCGGCAGGGAAAAGACCTGTTTCTCCGCTTTCTCCGGTGCGGGGACTATATCAATGTCGCACACATTAATATTATGTCCGTCAGACGAGAGGGCAAGCAGCATCCAGTCGAGAAACGCTCGGCAGTCCTCCACACCCACACCATACGCCTCGTCCTTTAGTATGCGTTCTGATAGGGGAGTAGGTGTGCCCGTGATGATAAGCCGCTCCTTTGCTCTCGTGAGCGCAACATACAACACTCGCAGTTCCTCCGACAGGATGCTCCCCCGCATGAGTACCTTTGCAGCCTCCTTGTGTACGGTGGTGTACTGTCTTAGTGTTTCCATATCCCGCCGCACGGTACAAAATCCGAGACGCGGATGTATTAATGAGGTGGCATTAAGGTCGGTCAGATTAAACCCCTTACCGCAGTCGCACAGAAAAACGTAAGGAAACTCCAGTCCCTTGGAGGCATGTACGCTCATTATGCGCACAGCTCCGGTGACAACTGTCTCACCCGCTTTTAGGTCGCCTCCCTGCTCAATAAGCGCATCTATATGTCGAATAAATCCAGATAACCCACCTGTCCCTGTCCGCTCATACTCGGCGGCATAATCGCACAGGGCAGTAATCTCACCGCCCAGAATGTGGTCGGCATGTGTAAGCTCGATGGCATACCGGATAAGCTTTGCTACACTGTTGAGAGCGGCGAAACGCCTTAGTTCGGATAAAACCGTCAGCACCTCCGACAAAAGGGGGTACTGCTCGGACAAAGCCAACACACCGTGGTACATACGGCGCTTACCGGCAGCTTCCCTTATCCTCACGAGCATGTCCGCATCCGCACGGAACAGTTTGGAATGAAGCATAGCCGTAAGCGGAATGTCACGCAGGGGGTTGTCCGCCACGCGCAGAAGCGAGAGAAACACCGTCATACCGGGCAGGGAGAGAAGCCCGCCCCCCGCCTTGGCAAAGCATGGGATACCAAAGACCGCCAGAGCCTCCTCATACCGTGCTGCTTTTGTCTTGGGGGAGCGCAGGAGTATGCATATGTCCGAATATGGCACTCCCGCGTCTCCAAGCTCACGGATGCGCGCCGCCACATAGTCCGGCTCGGCACGCTCCCTCTCGTCCCGGACTAGGCACACCTCCACCCCACCTTTGTCCCCGGAATCGTGCGGAATTAGCTCCTCACCGCTGTAGCTTATCTCGGTCTCCTCGGTCATGAGCACATGAAAGATGTGGTTTATCCCCTCTATGACAGACCTAACAGAACGAAAGTTGCGGTTTAGTCTAATGGATTTAGGGTACAGCCCTGTTTCGGACGGAAAGTAGGCATCACGCCGCCCTTTAAATATCTCAGGGCGAGCCAGACGAAAGCCGTATATGCTCTGTTTAATGTCTCCTACCATGTAGAGGTTCTGCTCCTCTCTTGATACAAGCTTGAAGAGCATGTCCTGTATGTCGTTGGTGTCCTGATACTCATCCACCATGATGTAGTCATACTGCGCAGTAACCGTATCCGCCGCGGGTGTTCGTCTCACCTCACCGTCTGTATACTCTGCCAGAAGCTTTAACGTCAGGTGCTCAAGGTCGGAGAAATCGAGCATACCCTTCTCGCATTTTAGTTCAAACAACCGTCTGTCATACGCTGTAACAAGGTCAAAAAGCGACGTGAGCAGTGAACGCAGCAAGGCAGTGTCCAAGAGAAACTCCTCGTTTGTACAGATAAGAAAGCTCCCCGACAGTTTTTTTATTATGTCCTTGACACTGTTCCTTAGTGCGCCTATCTGCTCCTTTCGCACCGTGTCCTCGTACCCGCGCAGTCCCCCCAGTCGGGCAAATGAGAAGTTTTTAAGAAAAAACACCGCTCTGTCCCATTCTTCAGACTGTAGCATCCCCAGAAGTGTGGTGAGCGTGTCAAGGTCTGAATAGAATGCGGGGGCGTATGCCGCCGTTAGCTTA
>CAYSTR010000318.1:0-3998 GCA_964433745.1 uncultured Oscillospiraceae bacterium
GCAATGGCAATCATTCATTTCATTGATGGTGAAAAGGGCGGTGTCGGTAAGTCTACGGTGTGTGCAATGCTGGGGCTTACATTGTCCTCTCTTGGTAACCGGGTGCTCATCATTGAACTGGACGCCGGTCTTCGTGGTCTGGACATCATGCTAAACGTTTGGGACAAAGCGGTATATGATTTAGGCGATGTGCAAAACCGTGACTGTCTTCCGCTTAAAGCGGTGGCAGCCTGTCCGTTTGCGACGGGGTTGGATCTTTTAGCAGCACCCGCAAGCACGGATTTTGTACCGGACAAGGAGATTTTAGCTGGTCTTTGCAGATACTATCTAAAGGTCTATGACTATGTGCTTCTGGACACTCCGGCGGGGCTGGGGCAGGGCTTTGAAGCGGCGGCTTTTGCTGCCGAGGGTGCTCTGGTTGTGACCAATGCCGACCCGGTATGCGTAAGGGATGCGCGGGTTGTCGTGACAAAGCTGTTTAGAAGCGGCTATAAGGAGCCTAGACTGATAATAAATAATGTTGACAAGCGATTAATTAAGCGAAAGGTGACCGATAATCTGGATGAGGTCATAGATACCTGCGGGGCGCGGCTTATTGCCGTTGTACCAAAGGATGCGGCTCTGGCGGCCAGTCTTTTAAAGGGGATGCCTCCAAAGCAAAACACCCCCGGATACAAGGCGTTTACCAACCTGACAAAGCGGTTTTTAGGCGAGACCGCACCGCTGTTTGTCCGATGACATTTTAGTTTGACGGATGACTGTTACCCCAATGAAAGGAATGATACGATGAATATTGCAATCATCGCACACGACTCAAAAAAGGAGCTTATGATTCAGTTTTGCATAGCCTACAGCGGCATACTGGGACAGCATACGCTCTACAGTACAGGTACTACAGGCAGGCTTGTGTCCGAGGCAACAGGACTTAATATGGTGCGTTTTCTCGGCGGAGCGCAGGGCGGTATGCAGCAGATTGGCTCAAAGGTGACCTTTAATGAGATAGATATGCTTCTCATGTTCCGCGACACCATAGGAGGATCGGGATACGACCGCTATGATGTAGAGCTTATACGTCTGTGTGACGTACACAACATCCCTGTCGCGACAAATATCGCCTCAGCGGAGATGCTCATACACGGCTTGGAGCGCGGCGACCTTGACTGGAGAAACATCATTAATCCTAAATAGGTTAATATATTTGTTTTGCATAAATTTCTTTTGCAAGGAGTTTCGTCATTTTTATGGCTTTAATTACAAAAGCGCCGAGGGGAACGCAGGACGTTCTGCCCTCCTCGTCGTATAAATGGCAGCTTGTGGAAAGAGCGGCGCTTTTGACGGCGGCGCTTTTTGGATATAAAGAGATACGTGTACCCACCTTCGAGCATACCGAGCTGTTCACGCGCTCGGTGGGGACGGACACCGATGTGGTGCAAAAGGAGATGTACACCTTTATTGACAAGGGTGAGCGTTCTATTACACTGCGTCCCGAGGGTACGGCGGGTGTTGCCCGCGCTGTCGTAGAGAATGGGCTACTGGGGGACGCAATGCCCCTAAAGCTTTGCTATGTGCTCTCCTGCTTCCGCTACGAGAAGCCCCAGGCGGGACGTTTCCGCGAGCTGCACCAGTTTGGGGTGGAATGCTTCGGTGCGCCCTCACCCGCCGCCGATGCGGAGGTCATTTTATTAGGGGATGCACTACTAAAAAGGCTCAACATTAAGAATATCACACTAAAGATAAACTCTATAGGCTGTCCCGAATGCAGACCTAACTACAAGGCGGCGCTGACTGCTTATTTCGAGGAGAGAAGTAATGATTTATGCGAGACCTGCCGGGGTAGGCTCTCGACTAATCCCATGCGGATTCTCGACTGTAAGAGTCCTGTCTGCGGGGAGATAGCTGCGGGAGCACCCAAGTACCTAGACTATATCTGCCCGTCCTGCACAGAGCATTTCGAGGGCGTGAAGGAGCGGCTGACAGCGGCAAATATAGCTTATGAGGTCGATCCCTTTATCGTGCGGGGACTGGATTATTACACCAAGACGGTGTTTGAGTTTGTGTCATCCGATCTGGGGGCGCAGTCCACGGTGTGCGGCGGCGGACGCTACGACAAGCTCATAGACGAGATAGGCGGGAACGACACCTGCGGTCTCGGCTTCGGTATGGGGCTGGAGCGGCTCATAATGATAATGGAGAAGCAGGGGCTGTTTGACGGTATAACACCCGATCCGCTGACCTTATATATTGCCGCCATCGGGGAAAAACCCGCTGTCAAGGCGTTTTCTCTGTGCAGTGAGCTGCGCGGCAGGGGGATTCGATGTGAATGTGATATCGTTTCGCGCTCGGTCAAGGCGCAGATGAAGTATGCCGACAAGCAGGGCGCACTATACACGGTAGTTCTGGGGGACGATGAGCTGGCGGCGGGACAGGTGAAGCTCAAATGTATGGCTACAGGCGAGACCCGCCAGGTGGCACTATCGGAGCTTGGGTGTTCCCTTTGAAAAAATAAAGCCGCTGTAGGTGGAGTTATGTATATAATTGATGGAATAGCGTATGCCGGAAATGCTGTAAAACAACTGGCAGTCGCAGACGTAAAAATTCTTGAAGATATGATGCTGTTATTGACTTTTAATAATAATGAGGAGCGTCTATATGACGTTACAAATCTTCTTACAATGCCGGCATTTAAGCCTTTAGAAGATGAAAAGGTTTTTGCGTCACTTAGGATTATTGACGGAGTTGTGACCTGGCAGGATGGGGAGATAGATATAGCTCCTGAGACGATGTATCAAAACAGTTTTTTATATGAACGTATCCAAACAATGTGATATAGGGGAGACAAAAAATGTCAACTGCAAAACTAAAACGTACGCACTACTGCACCGCTCTTTCTAAGGAGAACATCGGCGAGACGGTGACGGTGTGCGGATTTGTGGCTAAAACGAGGGATAAGGGTGCGCTGGTATTCGTTGACCTGCGCGACAGAACAGGGCTAATCCAGCTTAGCTTTGACGAAAACTCAGATAAGGACTGCTTTTCGTTAGCAAGAACGCTCCGTGCAGAGTTTGTGGTCATTGCTAAGGGTACGGTAAAGGAGCGCGAGAGCAAGAACCCGGACATGAAAACAGGCGATATAGAGGTGTTTGTCGAGACGCTTGAGGTGCTGTCGCGGGCACAGACCCCTCCGTTTGAGATAACACACAGCCCCAACGCCAAGGAGGAGCTGCGTCTAAAATACCGCTATCTGGATCTTCGTACCGGCAACATGCAGCACGCCATAATCATGCGGCACAAGATTGTCAAGGCGGTGCGCGATTTCTTTGATAAAGAGGGTTTTCTCGAGATAGAGACACCCATGCTCATAAAATCCACCCCCGAGGGTGCAAGGGACTATCTCGTGCCGTCCCGGGTTCATCCGGGCAGCTTCTATGCGCTTCCCCAGTCGCCGCAGCTCTATAAGCAGCTTCTCATGCTGTCGGGGTATGACCGCTACATGCAGATTGCCCGCTGCTTTCGCGACGAGGATTTGAGAGCTGACCGTCAGCCGGAGTTTACGCAGATTGACCTGGAGATGTCATTCGTTGACGAAGAGGATGTCATGGCTATAAACGAGCGGTTTATGGCGGACATATTTAAGCGTGTTCTAGATGTGGACGTATCTCTGCCCTTAAAGCGGCTTCCTTATCGTGAGGCTATGGAACGCTATGGCAGTGACAAGCCCGATACCCGCTTTGGGTTGGAGCTTGTAAGCCTGTCGGAGGTTCTAGGAAATTGTGAGTTTAAGGTGTTCGCAGGAGCATTGTCTACAGGCGGGATAAGCGGTATTAATGTCACAGGCGGTGCTCTCACATATACGAGAAAAGAGATAGACAAGCTAGTAGAGCTGGCTAAGACTCATGGAGCCAAGGGGCTTGCCTACACCCGATTAACAGAAGAGGGCGAGACCTCAAGCTACGAGAAGTTTTTGTCCGACGAGGAAAAAGCGGCGGTTAGGGATACAC
>CAYSTR010000319.1:0-3995 GCA_964433745.1 uncultured Oscillospiraceae bacterium
GGGTTCGGTGTAAGGACGAGACTAAACGCGCTCGTCTGGCGACGGTGCTGTATACGCTTCTGGAGGTGCTGCGCGTCGTATCGATTCTCATTGCACCCGCGATGCCCGATACCTCACCTAAGATTTTAGAGCAGATTGACTGTGAGGGCAAGCTTATCTGGGAGGATGCAGATAAGTGGGGACTAGTTCCCGCCTCGGCGCATGTGAAAAAGACGGTCAACCTCTTCCCCCGAATTGATCTGGAAAAGGAGCTTTTAGAGCTTGGCAATATATGATGGAATCTTCGACACCCACGCCCACTATGACGATGACCGCTTCACCCCCGACAGGGAAGCGGTCATAACCGGTCTGCGGGAGAAGGGCGTTTGGCGCGTCCTCAATGCGGGCAGTGATATGGACAACTCTTATGCCGCCCGCGATCTCGCAGATAAGTACGATTTCTTCTGCTTTTCGGCGGGTATCCACCCGCACGAAGCTAAGAGCTTCACGCCCGAATGTCTAGTAAAGCTGACGGAGCTTACGAAGCACCCGAAATGTGTGGCTATAGGTGAAATAGGGCTGGATTTTCACTATGACCTGTCACCCCGGGATGTGCAGAGAGAGGCGTTTCGGGAACAGCTATTACTAGCTAATAAGCTTTTAAAGCCGGTTATTATACACTCTCGTGAAGCCTGTGCGGAGACACTCTCTATAGTTAAGGAGAATCCTCCTGCCGGAGGTGTGGTACACTGCTTTTCCGGCAGCATAGAGACCATGCGAGAGTACATGAAGCTAGGCATGTATGTCGGCTTTACAGGGGTTGTGACCTTCAAAAATGCCGCTAGGGTACTAGAGGTGGTCAGAGAAACGCCGCTTGAGCGGATACTCATCGAGACCGACAGTCCCTATATGGCGCCCGAACCCTACCGGGGACAGCGCTGTGACAGTTCGATGCTGTGGAGTGTGTGCGAGCGTCTGGCGGCGGTCAAGGGGATAAGCGCAGAGGAGTTTGTTCGGGTCACCAGAGAGAATGGGGAGCGGGCGTTCGGGCTTGTATAGATTTTTCTTGCTTTTTCGCTAAGATATGATATACTTAAAATCATAGAGGGATAACGAAACGGTTAGGCGGTAAAAAGGAAACCCCCTTAGGGCTAGATTAAGCCGAAAGGGGGTCTGCGGATGGAATATCTGTTGTTTACTGTGATTGTACTTATACTAATTAAAGACATCATGGTTACATATAAAGATATAAAGAAATCGAAAAAACGCAGTAAAAATAACCGCCCACCTGTCCCAAAGGCACGGTTATTTTTTAACCCAGCTCTAAGGGAATATACCGTCTAAACGGTATCCCTCTATACTTATATTATAGTGTGTACATATTTGTTTGTCAAGACTTTGAAAGGAAATTTATTATGACAGTGTCCGAACTGGCAGATAAGCTGGGCTTTACGATAAAAACAGAGGTGAGCGCATTGTCCCGGGAAGTGCGTTCTGTCTACTGCTGCGATTTATTGAGCATTGTTATGGGACGTGCCCCTGCTGACAGCGCATGGGTGACAGTCATGAGCAGTATAAACGCTCTTGCTGTGTCTGCGCTTACCGATACAGCATGTGTTATTGTTGCAGAGGATGTGATGCCTGATGAAGCGTCGCTTAAAAAAGCCGCCGAACAGGACATTGCCGTGCTCACAACGCCACTGCCTGTCTTTGATGCGGCTCTTCTGGTTCATGAAGCGATAAAATGAATATTTCTTACGATCTTCATATACATTCATGTCTCTCCCCCTGCGGTGACAATGACATGACACCAAATAATATCGTAAACATGGCACTACTAAACGAACTGAGTGCCATTGCCATAACCGATCACAACACGACTCGTAACTGTGCTGCTGCCATTAAGGCGGCTGCGGGGACGGGGCTTATTGTGCTTCCGGGTATGGAGCTGACCACATCGGAGGAGTGTCATGTGGTGTGTTTGTTCCGGCATGTAGAGGATGCGGAGGCATTCGGTCTATATGTATACGAGCACCTGCCCGATTTTCCAAACCGCACCGACATATTCGGAGAGCAGCTGATTCTAAATGAGCTTGACGAGCCAGTGGGGACAGAACCGCGTATGCTTGCGGGTGCTACTGATATTAGCGTCATGGATGTTGTAGAGGTAGTCAGCCGGTATGGCGGGGTGGCGTTTCCTGCGCACATCGACAAGTCCGCGTTTAGCATTACCGCCAGTCTTGGCGATATACCCCCTGAGTGCGGATTTTCAGCTTGTGAGATAAAGGATGGGGCTCGTACGGACGAGATACATACGCACTACCCCATTACGTCCGGAATGCTGACGCTTACTAGCTCAGATGCGCACTATCTAGAGGACATAGGAGCGGGGGGGCGGACGCTGTCACTCGATATGCTAAGTGCGGGTGCGGTTCTGCGGCTCATAGGAGGCATGAGCGAATGAAGCCGCTGTCTCTTTACATTCATGTACCCTTTTGCATAAAAAAGTGTGATTACTGCGACTTTTATTCTGTGACTGATACCTCTTTGCTAGACCTGTACACATCTGCGTTGACAGGTGAGATTATCTCGTCCTGTTTAGATAACAGCGAGGTGCAGACTATCTATTTCGGCGGCGGCACTCCGTCCTTATTGGGAGCAAAGCGGATAGAGCGCATTATGACCGCCATCGGGAGTGCCTACACCATTTCGCCCAGTTGTGAGGTTACGCTCGAGCTAAACCCATACAGTTTTTCGGATAGTGAGCTAACTTTGATGCGGGAGGTCGGAATTACGCGCCTGTCGGTGGGGGTTCAGTCGCTTGTGGACACAGAGCTTATGGCACTCGGACGAGTTCATTCGGCTAAACAGGCAATCGACACGCTTTTGTCTGCCAGGCGAGCGGGGTTTTCCTCTGTTTCGGCGGACATTATGCTCGGTATACCCGGTCAGGACGAGAAAAGTCTCGAATATTCCCTGGCGGGACTTATAGATACGGGAGCGGAGCACATCTCCGCGTACATTCTAAAGCTAGAGCCGGGTACGCCCATGCAAGACAGTGGGGTGGCACTACCCGATGAGGAGGTCGTTTCCGACCTCTATCTATACTGTTCTGACCGACTGGAGCGGGTAGGCTTTGTCCACTACGAGGTATCTAATTTTGCAAGGACAGGGCACGAAAGCCGGCACAATCTCAATTACTGGCGCTGCGGGGAGTATCTGGGGATAGGTTCCGGCGCACACTCGTTTGTTTCCGGAAAACGCTTTTACATGCCTCGAAATCTTGATGCGTTTCTTACAGCTCCCGAATATATAGATGATGGTACAGGCGGGGATGCGGATGAGCGGCTCATGCTGGGACTGCGGCTCTGTGAGGGTATTGACCTTTACACGCTTTTTGACCGGGATAGAGCGGCTAGACTTTTAGTCCGCGCAAGGTCGCTTGAACGGAGCGGACTGCTGACAGTAGACGGCGGCAGAACAGCACTTACAAAAAAGGGATTTCTGCTGTCCAACAGTGTTATTGGCTGGTTTTTGGACTAGTGCTTACTTCTTTTTAAGATCTAGTATAGACGCAAAGTGTAGGATATCAAAAACCTCGGGTACGGTAGCGAGAAAGTCCAGATGTTCTTTTTCCCATGCGGATATCTCTTGTGCGCTTAGTGACGATGCACCGATACCGCGGCAGGCCTTCATTCGTCCATGGTAGGTTTCACGCGTGAATGGCACGTTAAGGTCATATGTAATGGCGTGTGCGACCTCAAACATATCACCTGCCCAGTCGGGGGTGGAGAGGGTATACCGTTTCATGCCGCTGCCTGTCCAGGATGGATTGTACTTTAGAATAAGCTCCTCGCTCCTTCTGGCAATGTCGCTCTCGTACGGCAGCCATGCCATGAATAAAACGGCAAAATGACCGTCATCCTTTAACACACGATGGATTTTAGGCAGCGCTACGGTCTTATCAAAATACATGAAGCATTGACAGGCAGTGACTACATCAAAGGTGCGGTCGG
>CAYSTR010000320.1:0-3994 GCA_964433745.1 uncultured Oscillospiraceae bacterium
CCTTGTAGGAAAGCCTTCCTACCGCAAGTGTTCTGCCCTGCTTCTCTGTCGTAAAGCCAAACTGTACACTCACGCTGTTTCGTGATTGCAGCAAGTCAACCAGCTTAAATGCAGTCACCGCCTGCTCAAACATAGTATATTCCTTGTAGAGTACCCAATTTTCCGTACAGTCTACCCCCGAAAGCGGACGCGTGAAGCATGGTGTAACCGACGGCAGCAGATAATCACTACCGTCCTTTTTCGCGCTGATAATTCTGCCGCTGTCCTTGCAGATTGCATATGTACAATCTCTTGCAGCTATCACTACTTCATGCTGACCTTCGTTAACTGATAAAGATCCTATTTGCTTGGTGATATAATCCCGATAAATTCCGCCCGCTAGCTTAAACTGGCTATGTGATATAAAGTGGTTTTCCGGCTCATACCATGCCTTGCATTTAGAGGTTATAACAAAATCAATATAGTATTCACAGTCCTCCTTCCTGCTGATATCCGGCTCAAGCTTTATCTTACCGCAGGTGTTTGGAGGTACCTGCGGCAGCTCGATGTTCAACTCCTTAATGATAATGCCATTTTCCTTTATGCTTGCAGTACAGCTGTAATCAGCAGCGTTTTGGGTGAGGCTTATGTTCCTAACTGTAAAATCAAATTCATCAAGCTTATTCCATGCAGAGTAAGCTTCAGGACGTTCTATCCTTATGGGTGAATATGCTTCCTTTACCTCGTAAGCCACCGGCTTCCATGTTAAATCCGGCAGAACAATACCGTTGTTGGTCATAAACAGGGGACATTCCGGGTCGGTAAAGCCTTCGCCGAAGTCGCCGCCGTAAGCGTAGAACTCCTTACCGTCCTTAGTTTTGTTAATCAGACATTTGTCCTGCCAATCCCAGATATATCCGCCGCAAAAACGCGGGAACTTCTCGGTAAGCTCCCGGAACTTGTTAAGCCCGCCGCCGCTGTTTCGTATCTGATAAGCAAACTCAACCAGTACAACCGGGCGGTCATCATTAGGGTCTGCAATCAGCTTTTCAATAGCTGCTATCGGCGCATACATATTGCCGCGTATATCCGATATGTTTTTGCCGGGTTCTCCCGCTTCATATTGGCAGAGACGCTCCTTGTCGTATTCCTTGATAAAGCCGTACATTGCAGCATGTCCAGCGCCGAATCCGCTTTCGTTGCCAAGCGACCACGAATAGATTGACACGTGATTCTTGTGGGTCTCTACCATGCGCATTGCCCTCTCGACGAATTGCGGTGCGTAGTATGGGTTGTGTGAAATATCCCCCGAAACGCCGTGTGTTTCAAGGTTACATTCACAGATCAGCAGTATACCGTACCTATCGCACAGCTCATACCACAGGCTGCTGTCCGGATAGTGGCAGGTACGCACCGAATTGATGTTCATAGCCTTCATCGCTTTTAGCTCATCAATCATGTGCTCTCTCGTTACCGCTCTGCCCATTGGATAATGCTCATGACGGTTTACCCCGCGAACAATCAATCGCTGTCCGTTGAGATAAAGCACACCGCTCTTAATCTCCACAAGCTTGAAGCCGGTGTCGGCTACTTCCACATCAACCAGTTGACCGTCCGAATTGTACAGGCAGATAACAAGCCGGTAGAGCTTTGGGTTCTCCGGTGACCAAAGCGAAATATCCGGTATATTCATCTTCACTCTGGCAGTAAATGCCGTTGGGTTTTCTACACACCTGTATCCGCTCCACCCGCTTAATTCTGCATTTTTCTTATATACAAGAGTCCCGCCGTCATAAAGCAGCGCCTCAACCCTATAATCGGCACAACCGCTTTTGGGGGAAACCTTAACATCAACTGAAAGCATACCAGTACCCAGCAAAACATCCGGTATCGCTCTTATTTTGTAGTCCTCAATGGCAATATCCGGCTTTGCAATTAACCAAACACTCCTGTGTATGCCGGAAAGATACCAGTAGTCCTGATCCTCAAGGTATGTAGAGGTTGCATACCGCACCACCATTAAGGCAACAGTGTTTCTTCCGCTGCGAAGAAAGCTTGTGATATCAAACTCCGACGGCAGCTTGCTATCCTCGCTGTAACCCACAAAGCTTCCGTTAACCCATAAGTAGTAGGCGGTTTCAACCCCCTCGAAGTAGATACTGATATTTTTCCCCCCAAAGCCATAAGGCAGCTCAAAGCTCTTGCGGTAACAGCCTGTGGGATTGTGCTTCGGGATATTCGGGGGGATGATCTTCTTTGCACCGCCCTTGTTCGGCTCTATCACATAATCCTCATCGGTTTCCAGCGTCCACGGATAGACTATGTTTGTATAAATTGGTTCGCCGTACCCCTGTGTTTCCCAGTTGCCCGGGACAGTTATGCTGCCGAACTTGTCGTCGTAGGCTTCACTGTAAAACTCCGGCGCTTCCTCGGGTGAATTGTAAAGTGCAAACTCATACTCACCATTTAAACAATATCTATTGGCAGAGCCCTGTGCACAGAGTGCCTGCTCAATGCTTTCATAAGCGTAGAGCGGACAGTGTGCTTGCAAACGACCGAGTGAAGATATATCCCGTTTATGTAGCTCTAGATTCATTCATCATACCCGCTTTCATTTAATATTCTTTACATGCTTATACTTCTATGATAATATTTTAATTGGAAATGTCCATGCTCATTTTGGTAATATTGATGTCCAATATGGTATTTTTACAGGAGGAATGTTGTATGCTTAATGACACCATATATACACATCTCGGCGGTAGTGATAGGGATGGAATATTCGCGTGCGGATATATGGAAAAGGACGAAAAAAAGTCCCAGCTTGACTTTTGTATACCCTATTACAGTATATTTGTTCTGCTTGAGGGAAGCGGTCTGTACAAGGATGAGACAGGAGCGGAATATAAGCTTGCGGCAGGCAGCGTTGTGCAAAGACTGCCCGGGGTTGTCCACAGTACGATTGTTGACAACGGCAGCTTGTGGAGGGAGTTTTTTATCAGCTTTGGATATGGCTGTTATTGTTACCTTAAAGATTTGGGATACATTAAGCCTGTACCGCCTGTTACCGGGTGTGAGCTTAAAGCAGAGCTGACAAAGGAATTCGATGAGTTTCACAAAGCTATGAAAAGGGATGTGAGCTTCAGCCGGCTTCTCACAGCACAGTCTTTGGTTGCGAAAATATTCACGCAGTGTGAGGCTGGCAGCGACCTAATGCTTCGGGCAAAGGATATGCTGAATTCAAATTTACATGTAAGGTTAAAGGAAAGTCAGATTGCCAAATCTTTAGGACTGGGACTAGAGAACTTCCGCAAGCTTTTTAAAGAGAGCTTTGGTATTTCCCCTATGCAATTTAGGATAGATCAAAGGATTAACGCCGCTAAGGCTATGCTTTTAAGCGGTATGAGTGTTAAGGAGGTAGTTGCTTTAACAGGCTACAGTGACAGATATGCCTTTGCTAAGCAGTTTAAAAAGAAAACAGGAGAGACTCCGATTGGATTTGTAAAGCCGACCGAATAGTCGCAGAGCGGGAGTCTTTCATCTCCTTCTACGGAGAACAGTGCAATATTCTATGATTGATTAATTGACAATAACTATTTGTTATGTTACTATTAGCTTAGCGCCCTTGCTTTTAAGAGAACATGATATGGTAATGATCGCCTTTAAAAAATTAAAAAGCAGGTTAAGCTGGGACGGCAGTGAGCATGGGGTTAAGGACGTACAAAGTCAGTATATGCGGTGGAATAGTGAATACGAACCAGAGCAGCCTCGCTGCCGAGATAGGCTGTTTGCCTTAGCGAGAGTAAATCCTGCCTGTCATATTCAATTTTAATCGGAGAACGTGAGGCGTTTTCAAACTTGAGTATATCCATGTTGGATCCCCAACCTGTTGTGCCATAATAGTTTTCGTGTACGTGACCGTGAGAACGCCATTCTTGTAAAAATAGAGCCACACTTTTGTCTGCCAAATCCTTACAGTACTTTTCTCGCCCTGCTTTTTTCAACTCTAGATATG
>CAYSTR010000321.1:0-3980 GCA_964433745.1 uncultured Oscillospiraceae bacterium
GCTCCTATTAAGAGTGTGCCGTGATGGAGTATGCGTCCGTTTCGCACCGTTTGTGCATTACCGGAAACCTTAAAGCCATTCACCTCAATATCATTGCGTCCAGACGGTCTGGCGGGAATACCGATAGCTTCAAGATAGGCACATACCGGACTGACAAACTCCGAGAAATCCATACTACCTTTATGGGCGCGGACAAACGTAAAATTGATATTACCAAGGTCATGATAGACCGCACCGCCGCCTGTGAGCCGCCTTACTACAGGGATATCATTCTGCTTAGTAAAATCTAAGTTTACCTCACGAAGTGCATTTTGATTGTAGCCAATAATAACGCTTTTACTGTTTTGCCATAACATAACACTGTCATAGTCCCTGCTAAGCAGAAACTCTTCTCTAGATAGATTATAGTATGGATCTGTCGTGTCCGAATGTATGAAGTAAATCTTACTCAATAATATACTCCTTTATTCTTAATCCAACAGCTGACCGGGGGAGGGAAGCGTGTCCGCTGTTTCTTTCTCAAAAAAGTATCTGTCAAATATCTTTTTGGCAAGGGGAGCGGCAAAATAACCGTGTCCGCCGCGTTCTATTATTATGGCGACAGCAATCTGCGGGTCATATGCGGGAGCAAAGGCTATAAAGGCGGCGTTTGTGAATCCTCCGCTTATCTGGGGTGTACCTGTCTTTGAGGCCACATCCAGAGGATATGCGCCGAATGTATCTGCGACAGTACCTTGACGCGAGGCTGCTACCATGCCCTCGATAACTGCTTTTATTGCCGTGTCATCATCCGAACCGAGAGTATCGGCTATCTCCGGTGCTGTCTCCATAATAAATTCGTCTTGATTGTAGGTTTTTACCGACTGCACCAGATGTGTGCGGTAGCGTACGCCTTTATTTGCTATTGTTGCAGCATAGGTGGCAAGCTGCATGGGGGTAAGAAGTGTGTCCGACTGTCCTATAGCTGACTGTATAAGGTCTCCTGGCTGCCACAGTTCACCGCGTGACTGTTTAAATCCCGGATTTGATAGCATACCCGCTTGTTCCTCAAGCTCTATCCCTGTCTTGTTGCCAAGCCCCAGCTTTCCTGCGTAGTAGTTTATATTATCAATTCCAATAAGACGACCTATCTCGTAGAAAAAGATATTACATGAGACGCGCAAGGAATCTAGTACATTTATGCGTCCATGGTATCCCATGCAGGAGAATGTGAGGTCGGGGTATTCTGTATATTCCTGACGGCACTCAAATGTAGTGGAGGCGCGAATGAGACCGTCTGCGATTCCCGCCAGTGCAACCGCGGGCTTATAGCACGAACCGGGGGCATAAAGGCCGCTTGTGGCACGGTTAAACAGCGGGTTTAGCGGGTTTGCGATTAGCTCGTTGTATTGGGATTTATATTCAGCAAGGTTATAGTAAGGGACAGTTACCGACGCAAGCACCGAAAAATCTCTTGTGTCAAGAACGACAACAGAAGCGGCGTTTGCTTCCTTACCCTCCATCTCCTTAGCGTGCTCATTGAGCCATGATATCTGCTTTACCGTCTCTTCTTGAATAAACCGTTGGAATTCTCGGTCTATGGTCAGCATAATGGTGTTACCGGAACGTGCATACTCCGTGTCTGCAATGTCCACGACATCGCCTCTGGCATTGGTCTCAATCTTTCGCTCACCGTCTGTACCGCGCAGATACTTCTCGAAGGCTTTCTCTATTCCGTCCTTGCCGACTATATCGTTCATTCGGTATCCCTTATCTTTAAGCCCGGCGTATTCCTCTGCGTAGATAGGACCCGTAAAGCCGATTATATGTGCAGCCACATCCTGTGAGACATACTCTCTGATAGGGTTTTCGATAATATCAACGCCCGGCAGATCAAATCTATTCTCGCTGACTATGACAGAGGTCTCCATTGATACATCCTCAGCAAAGGTGTATTGGTTGGAGATAGAGAAGCCTGTACGTTCCATCTCGTAGCGCACACCCGCGACAGTCCTCACCTCGTCGGGGGATAGCTCTGTCAGCTTGTACTTTTCAATCATAGCATCCATGACATTCTCTACAGGTGCATAATCGTTTAGACGTAGATTCTTTTTAAGACGTTGGATATCATTGTCCCGCCCCTCTAGAAAGCTAAAGGGGATGTCTTTTGAGATGGGAAGCGAATCGTTCCACTCTTCACCGCGAATGGTGAGAAGACTGGTAAGCTTTAGTATCAGCTCGTTTTCCATACCGCGCGGCATAAAGGCTTTATCGATTATTATGTTAAAGCCGCGTCTGTTAATGGCGAACGGACGACCGTAGCGATCTACAATCTCACCTCTGGCCGCCTTTACAGGCATGGTGGATATCGTGCGCTTCTGCGACTGTTCGAGGTAGTCCGCACCGTCAACTATCTGCATCTGCATAAGACGTATACCGAACGCGCCTGTTATAATGACGCAGATCAGTATTATTATAAATATTCTGGTGTTGCTTTTACTTTCAGGCGTTTTCAAGAGATATCCTTTCTATGTTTTTCTTGCCTGCTATTTTTTATGACGGTTATAATTATGACAACTAATACTCCTTTACATTTTTAAGTCTTATAAATAAAGCTCCTAAACCGGTTTTCCAAGACACCGAACAGCTTAAAGCATAAAGGAATAAAAAGCAGAGTATAAACCATAGTAGGCACAACGCGGGTAATAAACAGCATGTATGTACCCTCGTGACCCCAGATGATGAAGCTGAAGAAGAAGTCCAAAAGCTCACGGACACTTATGACCACTGCACCTAGTGTTATCGAGGAAAAGACACTGCGCTGCATAAGCCCTGTCACCATCAATGAACAGAAAAGACATCCGCTAAGCAGGATTATTGCATTAAACCCCTCGATTCGCCCGCTGCTAAGGTCGCACAGGAGACCGGAGAAAGCACCAACACATGCGGCAGGCAGCTCCTCTAGGTACATAGCAAGCCCTATGGCCGCCGATACGCACAGCATAGGTTTTGTTCCGGCTATGGACAGGAAGCCGGGTGTTGTCTGAAATACAAATGCGGTAATAAGTATACATGCATAGGTAACCCATTTTATTGTAATGCGTAATCGCCGTTTATTGATATCATCTGCCAAGCCGTCACCGCCTTTCTTATTCGTTTTATGTTACCTACTAGTCTTGCTTTTTAATAAAAAACTTCTCCCCAAAACACATAGCTGACAGTAAAAAAAGAGGAATGCTAGACCAGAAATTGCCGTTTAAAACAAACAGAACACCTAAAAGTGCAAAGGAGCTTCCTCTTAAAATAAAGCTGTACTTCCATGATTTTATCATTTTAAATACATTCATTAAATCACCCTATTTTGCAATAAACTGAGTCCCAAAATTGGCTGTACTAGTAAACCCAGCAGCCTTAAAGGTATCTTTATCGCTCACACAATAGACATAGCTGCCGTTTATTGCTAGAATATAGTACTCAGTATATAGCTTCTCATAATAGTTAAATACCCCTTGTGTATCGTCCTCCGAAAGACTGTAGCAGATATCTATGAATTTACCGTCTTTCTTAGCTGTGATTTTCTCTGCCTTAATACCGGTGTCTCCTACTGTTTTCTGATATTCTATCTCATATCCTTTTTCCGCAAGATTGTTTGCCAAAGTATCGGAATCCGGGACAACCTCTTCGGCTGATGCGGGTTTTATACCGCCGTCAGTATATTCTACATTGGCTACACCGTAATTCTCTGTTATGTTTTTTTCGTTACATCCGGTCAGAAGCGCGAGCATTATTACAATTATAAGAATAGAAAGAGTGAATTTCATTGTTAATCTCCTTAAAAAATGTATTAGTATGTTTATTCGTAGTTTCCTTGACCCTCGAAATCTGTTATTACAAAGACATCCTTGACATTTTTAATCTCGGAAGCGGGTGTAATAATTGCATATAGAAGTGTCCCGAACGGATCGGGAAGCACCTCGTCTACCGTTCCTATGATAAGCCCC
>CAYSTR010000322.1:0-3963 GCA_964433745.1 uncultured Oscillospiraceae bacterium
CGTTGCTTTTTTGCTTTAGAAGCGCAAGCTTGTGCTGCTCGCCGCGAAAGGTCTCACGACGGTGGATGATATAGACATTCGAGCAGTAGTTCGAGAGAAACATGGCGTCCTCAAGAGCGGTATTGCCCCCTCCGACTATAGCCACATCCTTACCCTTGTAGAACGCGCCGTCACAGGTGGCGCAGTAGGACACGCCCCGCCCGATGAGCCGTTCCTCGCCCTCCACGCCCAGAGGACGGTTTTTCGCCCCCGCCGCAATAATAACGGCGCGGCAGTCATAGGCTCTATTGGCGGTGACCACCTGCTTCATGTCACCCATATCGGTTATTCCGGTAATCTTCTCGTACTTAATTCTCGCCCCAAGAGAGGTCGCCTGTTCATATAAGCCCTGTGCAAGGTCAAAGCCGGATATGCTTTTTATGACAGGATAGTTCTCCACACTGGGCGAATTAATAATCTGCCCGCCGTACACAGCCGACTCAAATAAAAGAGCTGTCCGCCCCGCACGTGAAGCGTAGACCGCAGCGGAAAGTCCCGCCGTGCCTGCGCCGATAATTATAATGTCCTCCAACTGTAACCACCAACTTCTTTAAGCGAATACGGCATCGGTAGACTTTATCTATTCTCGATAACAACGTCACCCACAACCCTATCCGTCCTCACCCCGCCGACAAACGCGGATACCGCCTTGTGCGCCGGGTGATTTTGATAGGTTTCGAGGGCTTTCTCGTCCTCAAATTCCGAATAGAGTACAAGGTCAAATGCCGCGTCCTGGGTGTTTAGGTTTTTCTGCACCGATATATATTTTATCTCAGGAATCTCGTTTGGCAGAGCCTCTAAACGCTCCTTTATTGTTCGGGCGTTTTGCTCCTTGTTCTCCTCTTTGAGCTTCCACATTACTATATGCCTTATCATAACCTATTCTCCCCTTATCTCTTTTATTATACGCAAAATCTCCTGTTTTAACTCACCCACACCGCCGTTATTCATGGCAAACCAGTCGGCTATGGCAATAGGACCGCCCTTTTGCAGATTCTCTATCTCCGCATAGTCGCGTGACTTCGCCTGTTCATGTGTCAGCGGACGAACGAGTCTCTCTGCCAGCCGGTCATACCTAACGGCTCTGTCTGCTATGACAGCCAGCATAAAGAAGCGCTCACCAAAGCGCTCCTTTAGTATCTTATATTCCTCCCAGGAGTAGAGACCGTCCAGAACCACGTCTCCAGTTTCCGAGAGTGCGTTTATCTTAGGCAGGAGAAGCTTTGCGAACGCACCCTGTCCGTGCTCCTTCCGCAGTCCCTCCCGGATCTCGCGCTCGTTCTGCTCAGTTTTGGGAAGCCCCTTTTCCGCCAGTATGTCCATGGTGACCCCGCCAAAATACACACGCTCAAAGCCCTCGTCCGTAAATACCGACGTAACCACCGACTTACCTGAGCCGCACATTCCCACAATCGCCACTATTTTATGCACACCGTTTCCTCGCTTTAACCGTTTAATGAAAGCTGTGTTATGTCGCTCTGGGCTTTATAACCCTTTAAAAGTGTTTTTATCCTTTCGTAGGGCTCCAAAAGCGCGTTGACCGAGAAATCGTGGTTGAGGGTTGCAATGAGGTACGCCAGATACTTTGAGCAGTCAACCTCTAAAAACCACTCCTTCTGTTTCAGAACAGGATTTAGGTAGGAGAGGTTTGTCGCAAGGATACGGGTAAATATCCCCTCCTTGTACGCCTTGTCAAATATGTCCAGCCCCTTTGTAAACAGTCCGAATGTCGTAAATGCGAACACATGCCTAGCTCCTCTGGATTTCAGCTCATACGCAACATCCATCATAGAGTCGCCTGTCGCCATCATGTCGTCCGCTATGATTATGTCCTTACCGTCCACGCTGTCTCCGATATATTCGTGTGCCACTATGGGGTTTCTTCCGTTTATAAGGGAGGTATAGTCGCGGCGCTTGTAGAACATGCCAAGGTCAAGCCCCAGAACGGTCGAGTAGTATATGTTTCTGTTTATCGCACCCTCGTCCGGGCTTATTATCATCATGTGATCCGGGTCTATTAGAAGATCCCGTTGGTCACGTAAGAGTGCCTTTAGCATCTGATATGTGGGCAGTATGTTGTCGAATCCGGTAAAGGGTACGGCGTTTTGTATTTTGGGGTCATGGGCGTCAAAGGTTATAATATTGCTGACACCGAGACGTTCAAGCTCTTGCAATGCCACGGCACAGTCTAACGACTCCCGCATGTTGCGTCCGTGCTGTCTGCCCTCATACAGAAGCGGCATTATGACGGTAATACGCTTGGCCTTGCCCCCTACGGCGGAGATTACGCGCTTTAAATCTTGGAAATGATCGTCGGGGGACATGGGCACCTCCATGTCATACATAGTGTACCTACGCGAATAGTTGCCTACGTCACAAAACAAATAGAGATCATAGCCGCGCACCGATTCGGATATTACTGCCTTACCCTCACCGTTTGTAAACCGCGGACAATGAGTCTCTATGATATAGCTGTCCTTATTATAGCCGGGCTTGGTAAACAGCAGCCCGTCTCTGTATGTGCTCTCGTTCTTCCAGCTTATAAGGTATGAATTTACCCGTTCCGCAAGCCCCCTGCAACCGTCCAGAGACAGAATACCCAAAGGTCCTACAGGTAGAGCCTGACTTCCGCCCGAGCTCACCAGTTCCTTTGCAGACACACCTTCCGACATACTATACCTCTTTCATTTTAAGTGTTGCGGGAAAAAATATCCCACACTTATATTTTAGTATTTTTGTCGTATAAAGTCAATGTGTAAAATAGCTAAGAACTAAGAGTGAATAACGAAGCGGTATCATCTAATCGCCGAACGACACTCCAATGTCCTTTGCCGTCACCACAAGCTGATGGTCGGGCTGCACCTTTTTCGTCTTTCCGGCAACCTCCGACAGCGGATTGTGCCCGACTATACCATTCTTTAAGGCAACCGACACGCCGAATATCCCCTTATCCAGAAGCATGGCGGCATACGCGCCGAACTGTGTGGACAAAAGCCGGTCATAGGGGCTGGGACTGCCTCCTCGCTGCAGATGACCGGGTACGCAAAGCCTTGCATCCACGCCCGCATTCTTTATAAGCTCCCGCATGACACGCGCCGAAACGGTCAGCTCCCCTGCCTGTGCGCGCTTCTCCGCCCGCTCCTTTTTCTTAAGCTCTGCCTCCTCCTTATCCATAGCACCCTCTGCCACGGCTATAATCGAGAACGACTTGCCCTCCTTCGCCCGCTTTTCCACCGCCGAGCATACCTTGTTCATGCTAAACGGAATCTCCGGAATGAGGATAATATCCGCGCCCCCTGCTATGCCGGAATAAAGGGTGAGCCAGCCCACCTTGTTCCCCATTATCTCCACAACCATCGTACGCCCGTGGCTGGCTGCGGTGGAGTGAAGCCTGTCTATGCACTCTGTACCGATGTCCACTGCCGAATGAAACCCGAAGGTCACATCTGTGCCGTAAATATCGTTATCTATCGTTTTGGGCAGCCCTATGACGTTGAGCCCCTCGTCACAAAGCAGCGATGCGGTCTTGTGCGTACCGTTGCCGCCTAGTATAACAAGACAGTCAAGCCCCAGCTTCTTGTAGTTCTTCTTCATGGCGTCCACCTTGTCTATACCGCCCTCCTCTATAACCCGCATGAGCTTGTAGGGCGTGCGGGAGGTGCCTAGAATCGTCCCGCCTAAGGTGAGGATATTCGAGAAATCAAAGCGCTCCATCTCGCGCCATTCTCCGTTAATGAGCCCGGAGAAGCCGTCCGCTATGCCGTATATAGTGAGATCCTTAACGTTTTGGTATGCCGACTTTGCCACACCGCGTATTACGGCGTTTAGACCCGGACAGTCACCGCCGCTTGTGAGTATACCTATCTTCATCGTGTTACAGGCAAACCACCCATGGGGCTTGCCCCCTCCTGTTATGTTAAAATA
>CAYSTR010000323.1:0-3940 GCA_964433745.1 uncultured Oscillospiraceae bacterium
TTTTTTAATGGCAGACAAGGGATACAAGCAGGGAGCGGACGGTATATGTGTTGTCAACAACTTCTTAGGTTCTCTTTATATAAGAAACTTTGGACATGTAAATGAGGTTGCAGACAATGTAAAAAATGACCGTGTACATGGTCAATACTACGGTAAATACTTATTTTTATACGGAGAAGAGACATGAAGCTTAAAAACCGGGTACTGTTAAATGCTGATTGCTGCGCATTTTTCTATAATCCCAATGTGTGGCAGCCCGAAGGAGGACCTTTTGGCAGGAGCGGTATCGATAATTTCGTGCGTTTTTTGGGTGATGCAGGGGTAGACACGTTGTGCATGAATCCGACAGGGCAGGTGGCTTGGTTTCCGTCAAAAAAAGCGGAATTTATCCATCGTAACTACAAACGCGGCGACCGCAGCCACTTTGAAGCTAATGCCCGTTGCGAGAACATCCCCGAAGAAAAGCTCGAAAGCTACTTTAAGAGCTGTACAGCACTGCATGACTTGTATGTAGATCTTTTGGATCAGGGAATTGACTGGCTTTCTGAGACGGTCAATAGCTGCCGTACACACGGTATTACGCCGTGGGTATCGATACGCATGAACGACACACACGGCGGGATGTACCCGGATGCGGCATTTGGCAATTCCAAGCTGTTTCGCGAAAACCCCGATGTCAGACTTAGTAAGCCGTGTATGATTCCGGGTAAGAGCATTGAGCGTTGGGCGTTCGACTATGAAAACGAACGCGCACGTGCTCATATGTTTGAATTGATGTGCGAATGTATTCACGAATACGATTTTGAGGGAATAGAGCTGGACTTCCTGCGTGACCCGATTATAATGAAGCCGGTTACAACCCCCGAGCAGATACAGATTATGACCAGTTTTATTTGGTCAATAAAACGTGAAGCGGCGAAGAAATCTGCGAAAACCGGCAGACCGTTTGTTGTTGGATTGCGCTCGCCCGGGCATCTAAACCTCATGCGGGACATGGGGCTGGACATCCGGGAGCTGGCAAGGCTTCAGATAATAGATTTTGCGGTGTTTAGCAACTATTATCAAACCTCCTGGGATATGCCCCACGACAAGCTGAAAACGGCACTGCCGGAGGATTTTACCATATATGGAGGGATAGAGGGCGCACCTAACTGGATGAAGGTAACGGCTAAGACCGATGTTAAAACTAATACCTTTGAGGATAGGAACATTGGTGACCGCACCACAAGCTATAGTGCAGAGATAATGAGAGCCAATGCGGCAGGAAAGCTTGTGCTGGGTGCGGATGGAGTAGAGTTTTTCAACTGTTTTTATGCTGTGGATAAACACATGAAAAAACGCTACATGCCCGAAGCAATTGCCCACATTGACAAGCTCTCATATCTCCGTGGGAAACAAAAGCACTATATGTTCTCGACTAGATACTATAGAAGCACCTATACCAATACACCCTACGAGACAATAGAGACACTACCTCAAAATATTGAGCCGTATAGAAGATGGGCGTGGCGGCTGCCTATGATTAAGGAGCCGTCTAACAGTAACCTTACGCTTGTTATACAGGTTGTGATTGAACGAAAAGAGGAAAATCCCCGTCTGGGTGTATGCTTAAACGGGTGTTACCCCACTTTTGCCGGTGAGAAAACAGACAGATTACTCTTTCCGTGTGGAGATTACACCCATATTGATGACGCAAACATTGCCTACAACTTTACTCTGGATCTATCGCTTGTTAAGGATGGTTATAATGTAATCTGTGTCTACAACGGTAATAAACCCGGTAACGACAATGTGACTTCAAGGCTTAACACCATTCGCGTTATAAGCTTAGAAGTAGGAATTATTTAGCACCGTTTAATGTGGCAGTGTACAAAGGGAAGGGTAGACCTCCTTTGTACACTGTTGTTTGTATGCAAAGGATAAATAATACAAAAATTTCTATTTACCAATTTTAATAAATGTGCTACAATGTATGTACAATTTATTTACCGGTTTTACGATTGAGGGGTTTTATTGTTAACTATGAAAAATCAAAAGACAAATAACATAAAATCAATATCAATAAAGATAAGAAGCTTTCTGTTCCTATGTTCTTTTGTGACTATTTTTGCCTCGATGTTGGTTTCATGCATATTTACATATCTTGAGACCTATAAAATAATTACTGATAAGACAGGAGAGATAGAAAAGACTGTTTTGACACAGACCGACTACAATCTCTCTGACCAGATATTTGAGGTAGAGGGGTACCTTTATAACTATATTAATAATCGGGAGATGAAGCAGTCCCTTAGCTTTCTTATGCAAAATAATGTGTCGGACATCGAAACAGCTGAAGCTTTTAGAAATCTTATTAACAACTATATTAGCAATAAGGTATCATACGACCGTATTCTTGCGTCATACATCGTATCAGAAAATGTCAGTGTGTATGATGCAGGGATGCCATTTGAAACTAATCTAAAGGTAATTAGAAACGAATGTCTGTCGTATAACTACATCGAATCATCCGAGATATCAAATATGATTGAAAACAGCAGCAATCATATTATACTGCTCCCTGAGGGATATATACTCGAACCTATGAGTATGCCGCTTCCCAACTACTGTTTTATCGGTAGGATTGACCAAGAGGATAATAAAACCGCATACTACGTTATGATACTGCGGGATGACTGGCTGGACGAGACCATAAGCGACAACTATCCGGATATATTAGTCTACGACGGTACAATGAAGTCAGCTATATGGGGAAGTAACTCCAGGTGCCTTGAGGTTTTTTCCCAGCTGTCAGAACCGGTATCCGCTCAACTAAATACCAATATTTCTTACAATGAAACAAATTACAATCTTTCGGCAATAAAGCTTAGGTATAGAGATTGGTTCTTTATTGTTCTGCGTGATAATACAGCCATTATTTCATCCATAACTAGTATTCAGATATTCAGCATCATGGCGTCAATGATAAGTATAATACTAAGCTTTATATTTTCATCATTCTTATCAAGGAAGATTACCAAACCTCTGACCGAGCTGACTGGAGCTGCGGATGCTTACATGCAGCATATTGATCTTAAAAAAATCAACATAAAGAAGCTAAAATCCACCTTTGGTGAGACGCTTAATCTGTATCTCATGATCATTGTCTTACTGCCGCTGGTTATTTATCAAATAGGTTTTTTTATGTTCTCTTCTTCGGTAGTGCATGATTCTGTAGCGCAATCAATAAGAACCTCCGTAAGACAGACAGTGGACAATATCGATGCATTTATCAGTAAATACAAGCGTATTTCTGAGAATATTATGTTTGACCGAAGTATACAAACATACCTAGCAGAGTTCACAAATCCTAATAAAGCTCAAAATGCCGCAACACTTCTTAGATTCAATATTTCAAGCTACTCTGATCTTTTTAACGTACATTTCTATAATAAACAATGGGATAATATTATTAGTTTAAATGCACATAGAATCTTCACCCCGGAAGAAACGGTAAAGAAACAGGTGGACGCTTCGTTAGGTGAGATTGTTTTTTCCTCATACAAAGACCCTTACAGTAATAAGACCTTTGTACGGTTAAGCAGAAAGATTAAGAGCATATATCCAGATAACTATCTGTCCTTACAGGACATTGGGTATATTGATTTGGTGTTTGAGCAAGACCGGCTTGCAATGCTCACCAACACCGTTTTTACATACGGCGGAAATTTTTTGCTTTTGGATAATAATCAGAATATTCTTTTAGACTACCGTAATGGGGATTCTTCTCCATTAATTTCTCTGTTAAGCTATAGGGAAGAGGGATATGGTTACAGTGAAGATAATCAATTTTTTATCGGTTATCAGCGTTGTAAAAAAGCTCCATGGTTATACATGATATCAGTCCCTAAGCATTACCTGTCACAAGACACCTATAATGTGTTATGGAGAGGTATGAGTG
>CAYSTR010000324.1:0-3931 GCA_964433745.1 uncultured Oscillospiraceae bacterium
TTAAAGGAGGCGGTCAGGCTAAGGTCGTAGCCAGTCTAATTGAAGATGATATTTCAGACATTGCAGCTAATAATGTGAAAGGAAATATTGTCAATGGAAAACACAAACCAAAAATATGGAGAATTGAAAACGGCAAGTAATAAAGATAAAATACTTGCCCAATACAGCCACGGCAAAGAGGGTAATAGGTCTACGCGAGATAGAAGCGAGAGCCTTGAATTCCATTATACCAAAATGCACTTGGAAGGATTTATAAAATCTACCGACAAGGTGCTTGAAATCGGTTGTGGCACCGGATATTACGGATTTTACTATGCAGATAAGTGCAAAGAGTATCATGGTGTGGATATTGTACCACTCCACATTGAGCTATTTGAAAAAGCAATCGCAGAAAACAAAGCTACAAACCTTTCCTGTGCCATAGGGGATGCCACAAACTTGGATAATATTAACGATAATTCTTATGATGTGGTTTTATGCCTCGGTCCTATGTATCATCTGCCAAAGGAAGAACGAGGTCAAGCTTTCGCCGAAGCTATGAGAGTGTGTAAAAAAGGCGGCGTGCTTGCCTTTGCATATGCGAGTGCAATAGGTGCTTACGCAGGAGCGTGTATATTATTTGAGGATAATTATCCTGATGAAAAAGCAAATGAATTTTTACTTGATCAAGGCACATCAGATTCAACGCCGGGCATATTTTATTTTACTACACCAGAGGAAATAAATATTGCCGCCGAAAAGCAAGGATTAATAAAAATAAAAAATCTTGGACTTGATTTTTGGGTTACAAAAGGCTGTGTTAATAGAATGACCGATGAGCGGTTTGAAATCATGCGACCGCTTTACGACCAAATGGCAACTCACGAAAGTTGCACGGGAATGGCAAACCATGCGTTGCTTGTGTGTAGAAAATGAGCATAATCCTTTGTGCTATCTAAAACCATTTTCACTACTGGCAAGCAATGCACTTGGTATACCAAATGCAATATTGCGCTTGTTGGGTAGCACCCAAACCCGCTGAGGAATGGCAGTTGTCATTCCTCTAAACGCACATATTGTGCTTGCTTCGGCTATGCCTTTTCCAGCTTAGTCCTATTATAACATCAGCGTACGGCTATGAATCGCCCACGACATTTACTAGAGCATTTAAGGAATTACACGGAACTACGCCTCTATCTGCCCGAAATACTAGTATCTCCTTAAAAACCTATCCACCAATATACTTCGTACTCACTATAAAAGGAGTGAACGAGATGAATTTCAGAATCGAAAAAATGGATAGCTTTCAAATTATGGGGTTATCGGGGTATGACAATGAGTGCTGCAAACAGGGTGATTGTTTGACACACTTATGGCGTGAGTTTATGGACAATTACAATTCACGCTTATGGAACGGCGGGGACAGCCATTATACCGCACCGTTTTGGCAAGTAGGAGCTTATGACTTTAGCTCTACAGATGGTAAAACAAAAGCGATTATCGGAGCGGAATACAAAGGCAAGAAGCTTGATAATATGGCAATAGAAACAGTTCCCGCCGCAACATGGGCTGTGTTTACAATTACCTCTCCAACAGGGATTGATTACGTACCGGCGGCTTATACGCGTATTGTTACCGAATGGTTCCCTGCTAGCAAGTACAGGCGTGATGAATCTGTACCAAGTCTTGAAGTATTCCCTGATGGTGATGCAAATTCAAAGGAATATAAATGGGAGATATGGATGCCTATTAAGAATAAGTAATGCTGTATTGTGAGAAAATCCCATGTTAGCTTTTTAGACTAACAAGCAAAAAGACATATTTTCTTTGTTGAGAATATGTCTTTTTCATATATAACATTAATAATTGACTAGATAAAGCCTGTATGATATAATTATATCTAATAAGGAAAAGTGTTTAGGAGGGGATAAATATGCAGGGAAAAGCTAAAATTACAGATGCGGTGAGTTTTATATGTCCAAACTGCGGAGGAACTATAAAGCATGACATAAAAACAGACGAATTCTTGTGTTCGTCATGTAGAGCGAATTTTGATTTTAAGACACTGTCAGACAAGGTTAAAGAGCATAGCTTTAATGAATACAGGCAGCGTGAATCGGCATGTATACCATTTTCTGGAATGGAAATGTGCGAATGTCATAGCTGCGGTGCGGAAATTGTTTTTGATAAAGATCAAATGGCAACAGTGTGTAGTATGTGCGGATCATCAAATGTGTCCGTTACAAGGCAGAAGCATGGTATCCCCCCTGAAGGTTTAATTCCATTTAAGATTGACCGACAGGACGCGGCTGTAATGTTCTCGAAATGGGTAAAATCTCGCTGGTTTGCCCCTAATGATTTTAAAAAGAGCTATCAAGCCGGAAATCTTGAAGGTGTCTATATGCCGTTCTGGACATTTGATGCACATGCAGACGCAAGGTATTACGGTGAGGGAGGTACCGATACCACAGTAACAGATAAGGACGGAAAATCCCGCACAGAGACGCATTGGACCAAGGTTAGCGGAAGAATAACTACGAGCTTTGATGATGTTTTAGTTTGCGCAGCAACTGGGCAATCTGCCGACATAGTTGAGGGAGTGCTTCCGTTTGACACGATAAATAATACCCGACCGTTTGTACAGAGTTATCTGTCGGGATATAAAGCGGAGATATACAGTATAAAGGCTGATAAGGGATTTGATACTGCTAAAAAGAAGATGGAAAGTAGAATTGAAGACATGGCGGAAGCGGAGATTTTAAGAAAGTATGACCATGCACGTGTAAATAATGTAAGTGCGGTATACTCATCTGTTACATATAAATACGTGCTTCTTCCGGTATACAGCTCTGTGTTTGGATATAATGGAAAACCATATGCTTTTGTTATAAACGGTGAGACAGGTAAGGTAAACGGCAATCGTCCGTACAGCAAATGGAAGATTACTGCGGCGGTTGTTGCAGCATTAATAGCAGCTATAACAATATTTATATTTGTAAATACGGATGATGACGGTTATGAATATGCTAAATTACCGTCTGAAACATATACAGCACAAAATACTTTTCATTGTGGCGATATAATTGATACTAATATTAACTGGGGGGTATAGACATGGCTTGGTTTGGACAGGGCAAGGATACAATAGAATGGTTGGAATTTCGAGATGATGTGCTTTTTTACAAATGGAATGCAAATGAGATTAAAAAAGGTGCAAGACTAATTATTCGCAGCGGACAGAAAGCTATATTTTATGCAAATGGCGTAGTAGAGGGTGTGTTCGAGCAGGAGGGTAACTTTGATATTGTAACACAGATTGTACCGTTTCTCTCGACGCTCAAAGGATGGTTCTCACTACGCGGTGACACGGGAATGCGTGCTGAGGTCTATTTTGTCAATGCAAAACAGCTGCTCATGCCATGGGGAACGAGACAGCGTATTATGATACCGTCACCCGAAGTTCCCTCGGGTATACCGGTGGGTTTAAACGGAAATCTTATAATTGAGTTTCGGGACTACCTGACATTTATTAAAAAGATAGCCGGTGTAAAAAGTACATATGCCATATCTGATATATCAGAACGCATACTGGGTGAAATTAACCCTGTAATTGCAGAATGTATTTTAGGCGGTCAGCAGTCGATAGGTATAAATGCTCTTATTTCACTTCAAGCCAGCTCGCGCAGTCTGGCAAAACAAATCGGTACAGAGATAGAGAAAGAGCTGTCCGAGATAGGTCTGGGTGTTGCTGATTTTAACATCATGTCGATTAACTATCCCAAAGAGCTGCAAGCAATGGCGGAGAAGGTGGCTGGACAGTCCTTAGTCACCGATACGGCGAAGTATGCCGCTGTTTCGTTGTCGGACAGTTTTGGTAAAGGCGGCGGTGATGCAGCTTCCTTGGGTGTACAGATGGCTATAGGTGCTCAGATGGCACAACAGTTCACGGCTC
>CAYSTR010000325.1:0-3913 GCA_964433745.1 uncultured Oscillospiraceae bacterium
CTGCCGGGAGGTCAGCAGTTTCAGCCTTCGGAGGTAGCAAAGTTTGCCGTTATCCTCCTGTTTGCAGAGATGAGATCGATAACCTACGGTAAAATGAAAGAGTTTAGGGTCGGTGTTGTGCCGTTTCTTGCGATTCTGGGTATGATTGCAGGATTGATGGTTTTAGAGCCGCACCTGTCGGGTACTATAGTTATTCTTTCAATCGGATTTATCATGATGTTTGTCGGGGGGACGAGCATCAAATGGTTCGCTATAGGCGGCGGAGCGGTTGTTGCCGCTGTGCTGTTCGTGGTATTGTTTACCGATGTCATATCCTATGCGCAGGGACGTATAGAAATGTGGCTCAATCCGTGGGTCGATCCTAGAGGTGACGGCTTCCAGACCATTCAGTCGCTTCTGGCTATTGGTTCGGGCGGTTTGATGGGGCTTGGAATCGGAAACTCAAGGCAAAAGTACATGTATGTACCCGAGCCGCAGAACGATTTCGTTTTCTCCATAGTGTGCGAGGAGCTGGGCTTTATCGGAGCGGCAATCATCATTATACTGTTTGTTCTGCTTGTTTGGCGCGGATTCGTCATATCTATGCGTGCGCGGGATAAGTTCGGGGCTATGATATCCATGGGACTTACGCTTCAAGTAGGTATTCAAGCACTCCTTAATATAGCGGTTGTTACGAACACCGTTCCAAATACCGGCATATCGCTGCCGTTTTTCAGCTACGGAGGCACATCGCTTCTGATGCTTTTGGCACAGATGGGTATTGTTCTGTCTGTGTCCCGGTACGCCAATATTGTCAGGAGCTAGGAGAGTTTTTATGCGTATATTGTTTACAGGCGGGGGTACGGCGGGACATATAAACCCCGCTTTAGCTGTTGCAGAGTATGTGAGAAAGAAAAATCCCGATGCAGAGATACTCTATGTGGGTACACCGGGCGGGATGGAGGCACGATTGGTGCCGCTTGCTGGATTTGAATTTAAGAGTATAGACGTTAGAGGATTTCAACGGAAGCTGACAGGTAAAAACATTAAGAGAAATATCGGTGCCGCCGTACGCTTAATGTCAGCGGGGAAACGTGCTAAAAAAATACTCGATGATTTCAAGCCCGACATAGTAGTGGGTACAGGCGGGTATGTGACAGGGCCTATTCTTTTAAAAGCGTCCTCTATGGGAATAAAGACGGTAACACACGAGCAGAATGCATTCCCGGGTGTAACCACCAAGCTTCTGTCCAAGAATGCCGATATGACGCTTCTGGCGTTTGAAGCGGCACTTTCCCATATGAACAAACCCCGCAACTACGCTATAACGGGGAATCCTGTGCGCGAGGGTTTTATCTCTGCGGACAGGGAAGCGGTAAGGAGACACTACGGTATCGGGGACAGGATATGTATACTGTCGTTTGGCGGTTCATTGGGAGCAAAGCGTATTAATGAAGCGATTGCCGACTTAATAGCCGCAAACATCGACAGCAAGCAGGTGTTTCTCATTCACGCTACCGGCAAGTTCGGTGTGGACTATCTGCCCGAGCTGCTGACGAAAAAGGGTGTTTCCCTAGGCGGCAAGGAGCACATTGTTGTCAGAGAGTATATAGACGATATGGCGAGGTGCTTTGCGGCGGCTGACCTTATTATCTGCCGCTCCGGTGCGCTCACATTGAGTGAACTGACTGCCGCCGGGAGGGGTTCTATTCTCATTCCATCCCCCAATGTGTCGGAAAATCATCAGTATCACAATGCAATGGTGCTTGCAAACCAAGGGGCGGCGCTTGTGATTGAAGAAAAGGATTTAAGCGGTGTGAGACTAATAAATGAGGTGAATAAGCTGATAGTTCATCCTGAAAGGCTGCTGGAGTATGGTAAAAAAGCGAAGGAGTTGGCGCTACCCAATGCTACCCATATGATATATGAATACATTTTGAATATTTATAAAAAATAGAAAATTCGGCATAATTATTATTGTGTTTTAACGTATAATGGGTTAAAATAAAGACATAACACTTATATCACAGTCGGTTTTCACCATTTACCCTTGTCAGGCATAATATAGGGTAACGGGGAGTATTCCTCGTTTTAGTGCTTGAAAGGGTGGAGATAATGGCTAGACTGGTAATTGAGGGGCCTAATACCATCAGCGGTGAACTGACGGTACAAGGTGCTAAAAACAGCGTGCTTCCCATACTGGCTGCAACATTATTATGCGAGACGCAGAGTGTTATTCATAACTGTCCTGCTCTGTCAGATGTGGAGACAGCCGCAAGGATTCTAGAGTCTCTGGGAGCATTTGTAACAAGAGATAACGGTACTGTAGCGGTGGACGCCGCCAGTGTCGGCTCATATGCGATACCTGATAAGTTAATGCGTGAGATGCGTTCCTCCATAATGTTTCTGGGAGCAATTATCTCGCGGTGCGGACGTGCGAGCGTGTCGCTTCCCGGTGGCTGTGAGTTGGGGCCCAGACCCATTGACCTGCATTTAAGAGCGTTAGAGCAGCTGGGTGTGACCATACGCAATGAGCACGGATATATTGAGTGCTGTGCGGACAGAGGGCTTACAGGTGCGAACATAATGCTTGCCTTCCCCAGTGTTGGAGCTACCGAGAATATAATGCTAGCGGCGTGCAGAGCAAAAGGAAATACGGTAATATTCAATGCGGCGATGGAGCCGGAGATAGTTGACCTGGCAGATTTTCTTATTGCCTGCGGAGCAAGAATATATCATGCGGGCGAGGCGACAATCTATATCGAGGGTGTTGATAAGCTTTACGGCTGTGAGCATTCGATAATTCCCGACAGGATAGCGGCGGCTACATATCTGACAGCGGCGGCTATGACCAAGGGCAGCATCTATGTAAAGGGTATAAAGGAACGTCCGATAAATGCGGTGCTGGAGAGCCTAAAGGAAGCCGGTTGCCGGATTGCCGCCAGTCATGACGGTGTTTATCTGGAGTGTAAAACAAGACCGGAGCGTATTAAACGTGTGAGGACACAACCCTTTCCGGGATTCCCGACCGATGCTCAGGCAATTATAATGGCTATGACATCCATTTCAAATGGCACTAGTATGTTCATAGAAAACATCTTTGACAACAGATATAAACATGCCTTTGAGCTTTGCCGAATGGGAGCGCGAATCAATGTCGAGGGGCGTGTGGCTATAGTAGAGGGCGTAGAGAGCCTGTACGGTGCTTCGGTTGAAGCGTGTGACCTGCGCGGCGGTGCTGCAATGGTATTGGCGGGAATCGCAGCATACGGTACGACAGAGATAACAAGCATCGGTCATATAGACCGGGGATATGAGAATATTGAGGGAATCTTTTCATCACTGGGAGCTAGAATCAAAAGGATTTTAGACTAGGAGGACTACATATAAATTATTAACTAGGAGGGGCGTGATGCCGCTTATCTATTCAGACAAGGCAAACGCCGACTTTAAAGTGGTGCGGGACAGCCAGATAAGCACCAGACGCAGTATGAGAAAAAAGAAACGCCGATATATAACCTTCACTATTTTTCTTGTTGTACTGGTTCTGTCTGCCGCTGTGGTACTTAGTTTAACGGTGTTCTTTGTAGTAAAAGAGGTATATGTCAGCGGTGAGACCGTATACCGCGACGATGAGATAATAAATACCGCCGAAATCGAGATGGAAACCAGCTTTTTCAAGCTTAATTCGGGCGAGATTGAGAAGAAATTACTTGAAGCCTATACTTATTTGGAACAAGCGAAGGTAATCTTTCATTTTCCGGGCACTGTGGAGATAGCGCTCACGCCGGTTTTAACGGCGGGCGCTATTGACCGGGATGAAGTTTTTATAATTGTGGACAACCATCTAAAGGTTCTCGAAATTACCGGTAAACAGACTAATCTGCCAATCATCAGAGGTATAGACTATAATGGTGAGGAAGCGGGTACTAGT
>CAYSTR010000326.1:0-3904 GCA_964433745.1 uncultured Oscillospiraceae bacterium
AAGCAGCCTGTTGACCCCTCCACAGGGTTTAATCTCACAGAGCTTAATAAGGTCATAAAAACCCATGACCGTAATGAGACGCTTACACAACAAAACGGGCTTATTCTGGGCGAGGAAAACGCCTCGATACTTACCAATCTTCTGAAAGACCCGTCCATGACGGTTCACTATCTGAAAAATATCTTTCTTTTACAGGAGATTGTTCAGCTTCTCCCCATAAACAACAACACCACCACCGAGGAGCTAAAGCAGCTCTGGAACAAGCTTCTGTTATCTCCGGGGGACGTGGCGGGGGAGCTTAAAAATCAAGAGGATAACTCCACCGTATTTAAAGGTGCGCTGTTTGATTTTCTGCGCGGACTTACATCCGGCGATGCAAGCATTGAAATGAAGCTGGGTGTCGCAAATCTTTTAAAGGCACTCAGCGGGCAGTTTCTAAAGGGCGATATCCTTATGTCGGTCTCGCACACTCTGGAATTTTTAAGCGGTGAGCTGTCGTCCAGCAGACAGCTTGCACATGACCTTCTGTCCCTGTCCATGCAGTTTCGCGGCATGAATGCGGAGGGGCAGTTTCATCAGCTCAAATCACAGGTGCTGGACATAATAAAACGTATAGAGGAGAGTATTCTCTACTCCCCTAAGATGGAGAAGCTCACGTCCCTGCTTATTTATAATCTGTCACGTTTTCGCGACAATCCCACGTTCTTGCAGGAGGCAAGTGATCATCTTCTCACCCTCATGGACGGCAAAGAGAAAAAGGGCGAGTTTCTGCACCATCTAAAGGAGCTGTTTACCTCTGCTGACAGCATGAGACCCAAGGAATCCTCGCGGGTTCTCGACACACTTTCAAACATCATCGGCAAACAGCTGGACAATGACCTTAAAATGCTAAACCCCGAGAAGATTGAGAAGATTATCTACAGTCTTTTATCATCACCCTGTAACTTTACACCGCTTCTTCACTTTATCATCCCGATGGAGTACATGGGTATGCGCTCGTTTGCCGAGCTGTGGGTAGACCAGGAGGCAGGCAGCGGGAGTTCGGGTGAGCATGATAAACCTGTACACATGCTCATTATCTTTGATGTGCAGGGAATCGGGCGGTTCGAGGGCGAGCTGTTTCTCAAGGATAATGTCATTACTCTGTCTTTACTGTGCCCGGAGGAGTACGTCAAGCAGTTTCGGCAGATAGGCGCACGAATATCGGATACTGTGGCGGCCTCACACTTTAAGCTGGGCAGCGTGTCGGTGGATAAGCTCACGTCCGAGCGTTCACTCATGGATGTGTTTTCCGCTCTTCCATACCGCCGTGCCGGTATTGATGTTAGGATTTAATAGGAGTTTTTATGGAGAAGAAGAATAAAGCGGTAGCACTCCGGTATAATGCCGAGGAGGATGCCGCACCTATTGTTATAGCTTCCGGGTACGGTCATATTGCCGAGCAGATTATCGGGATAGCCGAAAAAGAGGGTATCCCTGTATTTCGTGACGATTCCGCCGCCTCGCTTTTGTCCATGCTGGAGGTGGGGCACAACATTCCAAAGGAGCTGTACGAGGTCGTAGCCGCTATATATTCCAATATTATCGAGATATCCACCGAGATTAAGGAAAACAGCACTCCAAAGCTTCAAGCCCCCGAGAAGAGATCCGAGCGATTAAGCCGTTTGGGATTAAACAGCCGAACAGAAGAGGGACAGAAATGAACAATGTACACATACTAAACACCCCCGACTACCGGGACGAGACGCTTCGTTCCGCTGTCAGGGGGCATTTTACTAATCTTAGACTTAAAGATGAGCTAAAACCCGGTATAAGAGTACTTATTAAGCCGAATCTTCTCATGAAGCGCACACCGGATGCGGGTACAACCACCCATCCCGCTCTAGTCCGTGCCGTTATAGATGAGCTAAAGGCGGCGGGTGTGACCGACATCACCCTGGCGGATAGTCCCGGCGGACCGTACATGAAGTCCTATCTGTCTTCGGTGTACGATGCCACAGGCATGACGGCAGTATGCCGCGAGACCGGTATTACGTTAAACGAGGATTTGACCTCGTTTACAAAAAAAGCGCCGGAGGGGGCAAATATCGGAAGCTTTTCCCTTATTGCACCTCTGTCGAGTTGTGACCTTATTATAAATCTTC
This sequence comes from uncultured Oscillospiraceae bacterium, assembly GCA_964433745.1. GTDB lineage: Bacteria > Bacillota > Clostridia > Oscillospirales > Ruminococcaceae > CAYSTR01. Next base: position 2,145 of record CAYSTR010000326.1, read on the forward strand.
CTAAGCTCAAAACCCATTGTATGACGGGCATGAGCTGTGCCGTCAAGAACATGTACGGCTGTATCCCAGGGCTTCAAAAGGGGGAGCTGCACTACCGTTTCAAGCAAAAGGATACCTTTTCCCGAATGCTCATAGACCTTTCACTCACCATCGGACGGTATATCACCATTGTGGACGGTGTTGATGCAATGGAGGGCAACGGTCCGTCGGGGGGAGATAAACGGCATGTGGGGCTCACCATCTCGTCAGACAATCCATTTGCATTGGACGATGCAGTACTGCGCCTAATCGGGCTGAAGCCGGACGAGGTACAGACCGTGAAGCAGTCTGCTCAGTTAAAGCTATACGATAAGGTAGCCATCACCGGCGACTATACCGAGGTTCACCCCATAGAGGGCTTTAAAAAGCCGGATACCCACAGTGTGGACTTCCTGTCCCGCGCTCCGGCGTTTATACGTAAGCCCATAGCCGCCGTTGCGACTAAGCTTCTCGCACCCAAGCCTCGCATACTGAAAAACTGTATCGGCTGCGGCAAGTGTGCGGAGGTCTGCCCCGCTAAGGTTATCACGATAAAAGACAAAAAGGCGATTATTAACAAACGTGAATGTATAGCCTGTTACTGCTGCCATGAAATGTGCCCGGTCAAGGCTGTAGCGGTGCGATAGAGGTATAAATGCTAAAGGTCTTATCAGACGGTACAAAGGCGCGTGTGTCTGTACCGGCTAAGTTAAATCTTTTCTTCGAGGTGGCGGGTACACGCCCCGACGGTTACCACGACATACGCTCGGTTATGCAGTCGGTGTCTCTCAATGACGATGTAACCGTGACGCTCACCGGCGGTGAGGGCATAACCCTCTCATGCGGCGGTGCGGATATACCGGCAGACCAACGCAACACCGCATACAAGGCGGCAGAGCGCTTTTTTGCCTGCACTGGTAAATCTAGGAGCGTACACATAGACATAGAAAAGCGCATACCCCTCATGGGTGGTATGGGCGGCTCCAGCGCTGATGCCGCCGGGGTTTTGGCGGCATTGAATGTCCTGACGGGGACACTTCTTAGTCCGGACGAACTGTGCGCTATTTCTGTGTCGGTGGGAGCGGACGTACCGTTTATGCTCATGGGCGGGACACTCCTATGTGAGGGTCTGGGGGAGCGCATGTCCCCGCTGCCTTTGTTGCCCATCTGCCGTATTGTCATAGCTAGACCGAACGAGGGTTCACACACGGCGGGGGTCTACAGACGGTATGACGAACTAAAGGTCAAGCCTACATGCGATATAACCGCCATTCTGGACGGTCTGCGGGCGGGCAGTCTCGCGGCAGTCGGTGCGGGGCTTTGTAACGCCCTGGAAGCGGCGGCGGCAACAGCTAATACACAGCGGATTAAGGATATTATGACGGAATTTAGTCCGGCAGGTGTCCTCATGACCGGGAGCGGCTCGTGTGTGTTTGGACTATTCCTCCCCGATGCGGATACTAGCCCTGTAGAGCGAAAGCTTCTCGCACAGGGGTATGCGGTCTATTCGGCATGTCCTGCGGAGGGCGGAATATGACGGTTCGGGAGATATATGCACCCCTGTCGGCAGAGTTGGGGAGGACGGATGCACGTGCGCTCGTCTGCCATGCTCTGGGGGAATCGTATGAGGATTTTCCGCTTTTATTGGACACATCCGTGGACGAGCAGGTCTATGCGCTCATACAGAAAAACTGTAACAAGCGGCTGTCCGGATACCCGCTCCAGTACATTCTGGGGGAGTG
>CAYSTR010000327.1:0-3893 GCA_964433745.1 uncultured Oscillospiraceae bacterium
AACGGCATTGTGTTTGTTCGGGTCAAAGGGCTCGTTTAGCGGGTTTAGCTCGGTGACACCCAGACGTGTAAGACAATCCTTAAACTGTGACAGTATCATCTCGACACCCTTTTTAAAGCCGTCATCGGTACACTCGGTGTTCATCGCCCGCTCGAAGTTATCTAAAACCGATAAAAACGGCAAAACTGCAGCACCTGTCGCATCATTATATATCATATCCTTTTCGCGGGCGGTGCGTTTCTTGTAGTTATCGAACTCTGCCATGACGCGCAAAAAGCGGTTATCATGTTCCTTGACGGTCTGCTCTAGCTTTTTTATTAGCGAATCATTTTGCAGTTCGGGCTCTTCAGAAGCATTCGTACAATCTTCCTCATGCTCACAGCAGCCTCCGTCCTCGCATGACCCGCATCCGCAGGATTTTACTTCCTCATCACACATATATGTTATCCCCTTTCTTTGCTAGGAATTGTCATTAATAATATCTGCTATCAGCTTACCTAGAATATTAGAGTAGTACTCGAGAAACGGAACTAGCTTTGCATAATCCATGCGTACAGGCCCCATAAGCCCTAAAGAACCCTTGATAAGACTGTCCGTTTCGTAGCTCGTTAGTATAAGTCCGGACGGCAGCAGTACCTCTTCAAGCTCTGTACCCAGAAGCACCTTAACACCCTGTCCGCCCTGCTCTACAATTCGAGCCAATCTGCCTGTATCTGTGAGAAAACTGAATATATCCTTGGCGGCGCTTATAAGCTCGGCATGACCGAGAATGTTCATCTGACCCTCAAGCTTTATGTCCACACCGTCAAGCTCAGCGGCAATCTCGTATACACCCAGAAATACCGGCGAGAAGATAAAAGAGTTTTCCCCCATCGATGCCGCCAGTGTCTGGATAAAGGCCGTTGTAATATCCGATACATCCCGACCGGTCAGCTTTTCCTTGAGAAAATTGTGAAGCGATGTAAGCTGGTCTGCCGATACCTCAAAATCCAGTCTGCACAGACGGTTTTTAGTTACAGACGCACTCGTCACAACAACCAAAAGAATACTCCGTCTTGATGCGGGTATAAGCTCTATCCTCGCTATCCGGCAACCCACTATGCAGGGTGTGCTGGATATTGCCACATATCCGGTATAGTCGGCCAGTAATGCACCCGCTTCCTCTAACAGCTTCTGAGGATCGGGTTCTCTCAGCTCGTATAGCTGCTCGGCTGTGTGCTTATCCTCCTCGGTCAGCGGCTTTTTACTCATTAGCTCGTCAATATAAAGACGATAACCAAGATATGACGGTATACGTCCAGCCGATGTGTGGGGCTGCTCTAAAAATCCCATTTCGGTCAACGCTACCATCTCATTTCGCACCGTGGCGGACGAGATATTTCCATCCAGATACTTGGTGACCGTGTTTGAGCCTACCGGCTCACCTGTTGCGATATATAGCTCAATGATACATGACAGTATTTTAAGCTTACGCTTATCCATGTCAGGTTTCACCTCCGGCGTTAGCACTCACAGTCTTTGAGTGCTAATCTATTACAAATTTAGCATTTAATTGCTTTCTTGTCAAGAGCTTTTACAAATATTTAACAAGATATATAAAATAAAATAATGAATTGGCGGCTATGCAGGTATATATTGATATTATCAACTAAAAAGGAGTAATATATGCCGTTAATTGACAAACCGCTGGAAGAGCTACAGGTTTATAAAGGAGTTAGTCCCCGTCCGCATGACTTTGATGAATACTGGGAGGCAGCCTTAAGAGAGCTAAGCACCGCATCACTTGCATATACTCTGACAGAAGCCCCTATAGGTACAGATACAGTCGCTTGTTATGACATGTATTTTACAGGAGTAAGAGGTGCAAAGATTCATTGCAAGCTCGCTAAACCGCGTAAAATCGAGGGCAAAGCAAAAGCTGTGGCAATGTTTCACGGTTATACCGGTCACGCCGGAGATTGGCTGGACAAGATAGCATACGCAGGAGCGGGTTTTGTCGTCGCAGCTATGGACGCACGAGGACAGGGTGGATACTCGGAGGACATCTCCCCGGTACGCGGAACAACCTTTAAAGGTCACATAATCAGAGGTATAGATGACCCCGATCCCCACAATCTATTGTTTAGGAGTATCTATCTCGATACGGCACAGCTTGCCAGAATATTAATGTCTATGCCGTTTGTAGACGAAACAAGGGTGGGTGCTACAGGCTTTTCACAGGGCGGCGCACTGACCATCGCCTGTGCCTCTCTTGAACCTAATATACATACCGCAGCTGTGGGATATCCGTTTTTGTGCGACTACAAAAGGGTGTGGGATATGGATCTGTGTAAGGGTGCATATGAGGAGCTGGGATACTATATGCGGCTTTATGATCCCATGCATAAGAATATAGATAATATGTTCGAGCGTCTGGGTTATATAGATCTTCAATATCTCGCACCGCGTATACGCGCAAAAACCAGATTTTTCACAGGACTTATGGACACTATATGCCCGCCCTCTACCCAGTTTGCGGCGTATAACAAGATTAAAAGTGAAAAATCCATGGATATATACCCCGATTTCGGACATGAGGGTCTGCCCGGAGCGGGTGACACCGTCTTTAAGATGATGCTTGATATGTAGACAAAATATACTCCCGCTATCCATTACGGACGGCGGGAGTTCCTACTTACTCCAAATCAACCTTTTTCGATAAGCCGTACAATATCTGCCACCTCATCGGCAGTAAATGAGGCTTTGCCGCTATCCCAGTCGGGTTGTATGTTAAGATGCAGCCCCTCCGGTTTTAGCTCTGAAAGAAGTGTCGGCAGTTCGTGAGCTTGACATATTAAATCAATAGATTTACCCTTTGCCTGTATACGTTTTAGCTCCGGCAGCCAGTGTAAAGCAGGCGGCGCACCCGCTCCGTAGACCAGTTGAATACCGTGCAGATTATTAAGCTCCAGCAGCCGGTCAAGATGACGGAATGCTCCCGGCCCATCCAGATGATATATGGATTTTTCAAGAAAGCTAAGATCCTTTTCAAGCGGCGGGATGACAAACTCCTCAAACATATCCGCAGACAACACAATATTAAAGTCACACGATGTATTATACCACAGTCCCGGATGCCACAACGAAAGCCAGTGTGTTGTCCCCTCCTGATGGGGTTTTGTTACGCTGTATGAACGGTTCATGATTGTCTTAAAGATTTCAAACAGCTGATTGTTTAACCGTTTTACTTCATCGGGATTGTCATAAAGCTCCATACAAAGCCGCTCTGGACCTATGAGAGAGACCAGTGCATCGTTGCCGCCGTGCCAGTCTGCAAAGCCCACTATATAATCGCCTTTTGCATCGTTTATATAGGTTTTAAGCATACTGTCGATCTTTTTCCACCACTTGTTATTCTCATCAAATTTAAGGTCAATGTCGGACAGAGGAACATCGGTAAAGAGATGCTTAGCAAATGAGGTGTTTTCACCAAATTCTATTTCATCACCTATAACAGCCCCCAGAATATCGGGGCCCAGATCGGCACACAACACCGGAAAAGACACACCCGCATATATACAGTTCTCCATTCTCTTTCTCGCCGAACGGATTATGTATTCCTCATCTAACCACCGCTGCTCCAGGGAAACGGGCGGTTCATGATTTTGGTTTATGTTTTTTACACCGGTCAGCTTGTAGAGTGGTGCATCATGATTCTCTAAAGCCCAAAATTCCTGATACCGCCTTTTTATTCGCTCGAAATCATTTACTCCAATCATAAAATACCTCCAAATTATTTATATTACTTTATTTATTAATAAATCTGTTATAATGCTCCATGTAATCATTATACATAAACTCAAACTTCGACGGCGGATTAAGCTCATATGGGCACCGCTTTGAACACTGACCGC
>CAYSTR010000328.1:0-3890 GCA_964433745.1 uncultured Oscillospiraceae bacterium
GTCTCATTTGCAAAATTGTCACTTTGTTTGTATCCAAGGACACTATATGTATCGGCGAAGTGATTGGAGATTCTGCACCGCACGTTGATTTCTATTTTTTCTATTTCAGGAAATAACAGTTGCCTGAAGTTTGCATTAAAACGATAAAGTTTGGATAGGCTACAATTAATTGGACAGATATTTTAAGGTCATGTAAAATAAAAAGCAGAAAAGGAGTTACGAACATGACCGAAAGAAGAAAGCCTCGTTCTTATACGGATGAATTTAAGCAGCAGCTTGTTCAGTTGTATCAAAATGGAAAAAGAAAATGTGATATCTGCCGTGAATATGATATCGCAACCTCATTACTGGATAAATGGCTAAAACAGTCTGTAACCTCCGGTTCTTTCCACGAGAAAGATAACCGTTCCACAGAGCAGCAGGAGTTAATGGAACTGCGTAAACGGAATAAGCAGTTGGAGATGGAGAACGACATTTTAAAACAGGCAGCGCTGATTTTAGGACGAAAGTAAATGTGATAAAAGCAAATGCTTACAAATACTCTGTATCAGCAATGTGTAAAGTCCTAAACATTCCAAGAAGTTCCTACTATTATGAAGCAAAAGAGAAACAACCAGAAGATAGTCTGGCAGCTGAAATCCGGGAGATATTCCGACAGAGCCGGAATAATTATGGTACCCGGAAAATCAAAGTAGAACTTTACAAAAAGAACCTCACAGTCTCCCGAAGACGCATTGGACGAATTATGAAGCAGGAGGGACTTGTGTCTTCTTATACGGTGGCACAATACAAGCCACATGTGGATAAATGCAATGAATCCAAAGTACAGAATATAGTAGACCGTGAATTCTCAGAACAGCCCCAATATAATGTAGTGGTAAGCGATTTGACATATGTAAGGGTGGGAATAAGCTGGCACTACATATGTATACTTGTTGACCTGTTTAACCGAGAAATTATCGGATATAGTGCGGGAAAAAACAAGAATGCACAGCTTGTAAGCAAAGCGTTCTCCAAAGTTGAGGTGAACTTGGAGAAAATCCAGATACTTCATACAGACCGGGGAAATGAATTTAAAAACCAGATATTGGATGAAACTTTAGATACCTTTCAAATAAAGCGTTCATTGAGCATGAAAGGCTGTCCCTATGATAATGCAGTTGCAGAAGCCACCTTCAAAATTATCAAGACGGAGTTTGTAAAAGAGCAAACATATGAAAGTTTGGAACAGTTACAATACGAATTAGCGGATTATGTAAACTGGTTTAATAACCATCGGATTCATTCTTCTCTTGGTTATTTGAGCCCAAAAGAATATCGACTTACTAACCTTAAAAAAGTTGTCTAAAAAAGTGTTGACAATCCACCCATAGGCTGGCGGGATATGTGTATGTTGCAAGCGGAGTGATTTTAATTGCTTCAAGCTTCCTGCTAAAAAGCACCATGTTTTATTTCCCCCTCTATGGTGTAGTCATTGCAGTTTTGGTGCTATTCCCAACCATTTATTCCTATTCACTTTCTCGAAAAAAGAAGGCTTAAAATCGCCACTTGTGACAGATTTTGAACCGCTTGTGACAATCCTATATGCCAAAGTTTTATAAAATGTTACCCTAAATGAAAGGGGGTGGATGGTATGCTGAAGATAGCAATTTGTGATGATGACCTCCTTTACGGACATCATGCACTGGACGAAGTAAAACGAATACTAGAAATAAATCATGTGGAGCATAGCCTTTCCCTCTTTCAGTCGGGGAAGCAACTGCTGGGTGCAGGCTTCTTTGATATTATTATTTTAGACATAGAAATGCACGGTTTAAACGGAATAGAAACCGCCGAAAAGCTACGAGAGGAAAACCATAGCAGCCGCATTATTTTCCTAACCTCTCATAAAAAATACGTGTTCTCTGCCTTTGATGTTTCTGCCACTCATTATCTGCTAAAGCCACTTGATACGCAGAAGCTAGAAGCGGTTTTGCTGAAAATCACAAGCGAGCTGACCGCAGAAACGCAGTACTGCTACACCGTTAAATGTGGAACACAGGTGCATCGTGTTCCCTTTGCACAAATGATGTATGTTGAGATTTTCGGGAGAAATATCATTTTGCATACCACGCAGGAGGTACTCACCTTTAATGGCAGGCTAGAGGAACTTGAAGAAGTTTTCCCAAAGCAGTTTTTTAGATGCCATAAAAGCTACCTTGTCAATTTAAGCTTTGTGCGAAAATATGACAAGGAGGTTGCCCTGCTGCCAAACAAAAAGACCGTACCCATTGCACGAAGAAAATTCAGCGAATTTGGAACCGCATTTCTAGCCTTTTTACAGGAGGAGGGGGACACCACATGAACGCCACAGTAGATGCCATATACCAATGCTCCACTTTTCTCATTTCCGTCATTATTCTGTACCGCTTGCCATGCAAGGTGCTTGGGCGAAAATACGGTGGCATTCTGACCTTTTCCACTATTATGGTTGCAAATGTTCTTGCCAGTTGGCTGAATATATCTTTAGCATTTGCAACCACCACAGGTACAAACTCCCTGTATTATGGCACGATAAACCTTTTGCTTTACCTATTGCTGTTTAAGGGTAACACCGTCAAAAAGGTGTTTCTTGCGGTGTTGATGGCTTGCGGTTTGCCACTTCCAAATTATATACTGCTCCCCTTTGTTAACTGTTTCTTTGATGTAATAAGTGATGGCTTTTTAATTGCCCTTGCCACTGTACAGTATCTTTCACTGGCTTTGGCTGGCCTTGGCATGGAGTACGCAGGTCGGAAGTTTCAAAATCTACACGGAGAGCTTCCTTTTGGCTATACCATTTACTTAACAGGGGTTATCCTGTTCGTCCATGTGGCAATCTATATGTCCTATGACTATACGCTACTGGTAAATCGCTATACCCTATCTCTCTTACCAGCTTTGATTGCAGCCACCTTTGCACTGGCAGGAACAGCCATTGTGTGGATTGCCATTTTTGCAGTAGATAGACAGGTACAACTCTCTCTTAGGGAACAGCTCTATGCTATCCAAGCCGAAAATGTCAAAAGTCGTGAAATAGAATGGCGTAGATTTTTGAGCTTTCGCCATGACATCAAAAACCATCTGATTTGCTTAAACGGACTACTTGAAAATGATAAAACAGAGCAGGCAGCCTCCTATATGCGTAACCTAACCGATACGGTAAAGGAATTTGACAGCCCTGTGCAGACAGGCAATGACTATGCCGATGCACTGCTCCATGTGAAATATGCACAGGCGATGGCGGCAAAAATCAAGGTGTCCGTAGATATGGCGATACCGTCGGAGGGCTTTCTTGAACCAGTTGACCTGTGCTGTATTCTAAGCAATGCCTTTGACAATGCCATCGCCGCCTGTAGCCTTTTGGACGAGGGCAAGCGGTGGATTACCGCTCGTAGCTTTATTAAGCAGGGGCAATTCGTCATTGTGATTAAAAACAGCAAGCCCCCTCATGTAACCGTAGTCGATGGCGAAGTGTCCCCCAAGGAAATTACCACCGACCACGGCTTAGGGCTTAATACGGTAAAGACGGTTGTGGAAAAGTACGGTGGGGCATTAACCCTATCTGCCGAGGACGCTTTTTCCTTTAGTGTTTTGATACCCAGTAACCGCTTATGACATAAAAAAGACCGCTTGTAGCAACTGTATTTAGATTTGCCCTATCTTGTGAAATAATTGTTGTGAAAGCCAAGAGCTGGGCAAGGCGAGTTTTGCTGACAAAAGCAAAATGAAGAATAGATGACCATGCCTTGAAATAGCAGGCTAGGTCGTCTGTTTTTTACTGGCTTAAACTAGTAGCAAACAAATTTCATATTAATTTGGAGGTTTTAGCAAATGAAAAAATTGTTGACGATAGGCATTGTTGCCGCCAT
>CAYSTR010000329.1:0-3860 GCA_964433745.1 uncultured Oscillospiraceae bacterium
TGAAAAGGGTGTTAACCTTATAAAGGTATTGCCGGAATCGGTAAAATCACCGCTTTTGACAGCCGAATGGGAGAACCATCTGCAACGCATTGAAAAAGGTGAGCTGACGGCGGATGATTTCATGGTCTCTATATGTAACTTCGTAGAAACTCTTGTGAAAACGCATAGTACCGCCGATAAGGAAGGGCAATCATTATTCCCTCAAGTTATGCCAGGCGTCACACTTGTTGGGAAATGCTCACGTTGTGGACACGATGTAGTTGAAGCACCTAAGGGCTTCTTCTGCTCAAATAATTCCTGTAGGTTTGCACTGTTTAAGGATAATAAGTTCTTCACCTCCAAAAAGAAAAACATCACAAAAGAAATCGCCGAAACGCTCCTTTCAAAGGGGCGTGTTTATTTGTCCAATCTGTATAGCGAAAAAACCGGCAAGCCCTACAATGCTACAATTATCATGGATGATAACGGTGAGGGTTATGTTAGTTTCCGCATGGAATTTGAGGAAAGGAAAGCGGTACAATGAGGTTTACAAAAGGGAAAGATCGGTTTTATGAAGATATGATGCAAGAAAAACCGGGGTTTAGTAAGGATAAAAGCCATAAGCAAAGAGACGGCAGCTTTAAGCATACATATGCGGGTATCGACTGCCGGTATTGTATTTCACATAAAAGCTGTAGGAGCAAGCTTTGTCCCCATATCATGGAGAACCTTAATGAGCTGAGGAGGGACGAAGCGTTTAGGGAAGCGGTAGTAAATGCAGAGGATTGTAAAACGGCGCAGAGGGGCACGCTCATATATATAAAGAAGCATCGGCTGTGTGTTTAGGGTAGATTAAAAAGCTAAAGGAGGATAAGGATGCCTGAAATAAGCGATAATCAAGGCATATTCGAGCGTACAAAGGAATTGACCGACCGTTTGGAAAGCGGCATGAAGGAGCTTTTTCAGAGTGATAGGTATAGGGACTATCTAAAAGCCATGTCCCATTTTCATAACTATTCGAGCCGTAATATTGCACTTATTAATATGCAGATGCCGGGAGCTACGAGGGTAGCTTCATACAAGCTATGGGAAGAACAGTTTAACCGCCGTGTCAAAAAGGGTGAACATGGTATACGCATATTCGCACCAATAGCCGAAAAGTCGGTTAAGGAGATGGATAAGCTTGACCCAGAAACAGGAGTGCCCCTGCTTGATGAGAACGGAAGCGTTATAACTGAAAAGGTAGAGGTGACTACACCCAGATTTAAGTTAGTTCCTATTTTTGACATTTCACAAACGGTGGGTGACCCACTGCCTGAGCTTGTAGAAAATCTAACAGGCAATGTAGAGCATTATGAAGCCTTTCTCGACAGTTTAAGAGCTGTATCTCCATTACCCATAATATTTGAAGCCATGCCGGAACATCAAGACGGGTATTGCCGATTTGGAGATAAAATAGGCATCCGTGAGGGAATGAGCGAAACACAGACTGTTGCTGCTATTATCCATGAGATTGCTCATGCAAGATTGCATGACAGAAGTGTTAATCAAGAAGCTGCGGCTAAATCAAAGGTAGTAAAAGAGGTTGAAAGTGAAAGTATCGCCTTCGTGGTCAGTGCGCACTACAATATTGAAACCTCCCCAAACAGCTTTGGTTACCTTGCGGAGTACGGCAGCCGTGATATGTCAGAGCTAAAGACATCCCTTGATACCATTCGCAAGGAAGCAAACAGCATAATAAATGCTCTGGACGAACATTTTAAGGATATTTGTCATGAACGAGGAATTGGCTTTACACCGAAGCCAGAACCTAATATTGGCAAAATCGAGGGTGCAGAGTTTTCTTCAAATAATGATGTGCAAGCAGCCAAAGTTCCTCCCGAAACGTTACAGCCTGCCGTAAACATGCCCGACCCGGACATCGGTATTGCAGAGATGTCCGACATATATGGCTATGCCGACGATGATATACTCCCGCTTACCCAGTTGCGGGCACTGGAGCTGTATGATAAAGACATGCCCATATATCTGCTCTACCCCGATAACACCGAATCATTGGCGTTCGATAGCTCCGAGATTGAGAACCACTGCGGCATATTCGGGATAGAACGCGAGGTATGGGAGCGCTCACTGGAATATGCGGCTGTATCAGCTAAGAACAGCGAAGCCGCAAAGGAATCAGAGCTTATACATAGTACCAACGATATGTTCGCTGTCTATCAGTTAAAGGACGGTGACGAGACAAGGGATTACCGTTTTGAGAGTATGAAAAGTCTTAAAGCAAAGGGACTCCTGGTAGAACGGGGGTTATATTCTCTCGTCTACACCGCACCTCTTGCGGAGCACGACACATTAAACAGTATCTTTCATAGGTTTAATTTTAATCACCCCGCCGACTTTACCGGGCATAGCCTATCTGTGAGTGATATTGTCGTTGTTCAGCGTGATGGTGTTGTGACCTCACACTATGTAGATAGTGCCGGTTTTGCAAAGCTTCCCGCGTTTTTGGGAAACGAGGGACAGCCGAAAGCGGTTACAATCCCTCATACAGCCGTAGAAAGCAAAGCACCGCCAACAGTAGTGGACACACCGACCCCTCCGGTGAATAAAAATCAGCCGGTATATATGTATCCCCCTGATGTTGCACGGGCTAATTATGAAATGGATGTTTTCCATCAGAGTCGGAAGCTTAATGCAGAATGTGCGAAAGCGATTGATACAGCTATAAAGGATAGTAACTATGAGCTGTACCACTACGACTTAAAGACCGCCGCGAAAACGGTCATAGATGAATATGGAGCTGACCGTGTGGCGTGGGTACTAGCTAATACCATCCAAAAACAGCATTACGATGGGCGGTATTCCTCCTCTAACCGGAGCTGGGCAAAAGGCTTTGATATACCAAAAGAAGCAAGCAATTTCTTCTTAAACTCACACCCCGCTATTATAGACGGATTTATTAACCGATTCCGTGAAGCTGTAGCTGTGCAAGAAAAACCGTCTATCTTAGAAGCCATAAAAAGGGGAAGCGAAAAGAGAAGTCAGCAATCCGTTCCCCAAAAGGAAACTCAAAAATCCAAACAAAAGGAGATGTAGCCGATGTTCGATAAATTTTCTGCCGAGGAAATGAACCTCATTTGTATCTATAACACCGATAACCGTACTGCACTGCTTTTAGACCTACATTCCGGACTAGCCGATGTGTATGACCCGGATATGAGGGAGCTGTTTGACAGTGCCATAGAAAAACTGCAAACCATGACTGATGAGGAGTTTGCGGACATACGCTTCTATGCCGCAGACGAATATATAGGGGAGGAGGTTTGATCTTGCCCAATAAACTACAATACTTCGCAGACCTAGCCGATAGTCAAACAAAGCAGATAACAAGCAGCCGTGGGAGCTGGACTGGCTTCCTAGAAACGGCAGGGCGACTTTATAAGTATCCTTTCGAGGAGCAGCTCATGATTTATGCTCAACGTCCTGATGCCACTGCATGTGCACCTATTGAAACATGGAATAAACCCATGAACCGTTTTGTCCGTAGAGGTGCTAAGGGAATTGCTCTCATTGACAATTCTGGTGACAATCCGAGACTTAGGTATGTCTTTGATTTTGCAGATACCATAGACGGCAGAGTAAACGCACGAAAGCCTTTTGTTTGGGAGCTAAGACATGAGCATGAGGAAATAGTTGCGGAAGCGTTAGACAAAGCTTATGGTGTCCGTGAATTAATGGGGTACGATGCCGACAATGGACGCGTACTTTTAGGAAATGACCTAGAAGATTACATATTTGGCCTTGCCGGGAACCTTTCGGTGCGCTATTATGAAGATAACGCCCGTGATATTGGCTACGCCGCCGAGGACAGCTTCCTAGAG
>CAYSTR010000330.1:0-3854 GCA_964433745.1 uncultured Oscillospiraceae bacterium
TAGATGGAAATATTTGTTACAGTCTTAATAATTCGGTATCGATTGAAACAGATGGCGAAATCATCGGTGATTGCAATTTACATGCAACAAGAGGTATTGCACCATTTTTAATTAGATCCCAAATTAATCAAAGGATACTTACGATAAAAGCTCAAAGTGACGAGCTTTTTGATACTATAGCTTATGATTTCTCGAATGACGGTACAATAAGAAATTAGTGGATTCTCTGCTTAGAGAATTATCTTAAATCAGCATAAAAAATCAGCCGTAAAGCACAAGCTTCAGGCTGATTTTTTATAATTGTCAGAGGACGAAACCGCAGATGTAGAGGCGATTAGTCCAAATATCAGAGGCAAGCGGCATTGCGGATAAATGAAACGTACAAGAAAAATATGTATCTCAATTGATAATTTCAACTCAATCTTCAGACAGTTGACATACGAGGTTGGCAGCCTGTCGGGCAGCTTTACGGTGAGTATACCAAACTCCCGGCTATACGGGAGCGTACCGCCACCTAGGAGTGACACGTTCTCAATCTGCTCGTCCATAAAGCTTTTCATCACTGCCACGCGGTTTTGCGGAGCCGCCAGCATAAACGCGTACACGGTGCTCCCCTTTCGGGTAAAGCGGAAATCGGAGCTGTTCCAGATGGTTTGCTCCTCCTTAAAGCCCTCGATGAGCACCCTTGTGTCCCCCTCGCCCGACAATTTCCACGGGCGAGTACCGTATACCCCCTCACCGCACACGCTGTACCAAGCCGCCAGCTCATCGAGGATATGCCGTGTCTCCTCGTCGATCGAGCCGTCGGGCAGCTGTAGGATATTGAGAAGCATCGTACCGTTCTTCGAGATAATATCCACAAGCATCTCGATGATATGACCAGGGCGCTTAAACTGCTGTCTGACATCGTAAAACCAGTTGCCGATACAGGTATCGGTCTGCCACGGATCTGGGAGAATGTCGGGCAGCTGACTTTTTTCTATATCCAGCACACCTATCTTGTAGACTGCGGGGCGTCTGTCCTTTTGGTTGTATACGGCCCTGTTTTCTCCGTGCTTTTTAATAGAAGCATTATAAAGGTGTGCCACCGCCTCAAGCCCAGTCCTGTAAAGTGGGTTTTGATGGTCGGGGGTAATACTGCTTCCCCAGTCCTCACCCGTACCGGCAAAGGGCAGTCCCCCATCGGAGTAGAGCAGATCGGGTTGGAATTTATCTATCAGTTCCTTCATAACCTTTAGCCAGTAATCATGAAAGCCTGTATTGGTGGTATACCACGGTCGACATATCTGTCTATCCATCCCGACATTGTGCTCGCTGTTATCGAGGTAGAAATCGCGGTATTCAGGGTCATTACCGTCATAGGGCACACCCGCATATACACCCTCTCTGTCACACAGCTTGTTGACACGCCACCACGAGAAGGTCGCACCCAAATGCTCTGTCAGACCAAATGGGAGACCAAATTTGTCCGCCGCCGCCTTCCAGAGGGCGCATATATCCTTTTCGGGACCTACCTTTACACTGTTGAAGCGGTTCAAGGCTGAATCATAGTTGAAGAAGTGGTCGTGGTGCATGGCCTGACCTACGAAATAGCGCGCTCCCGCTTTATAGTACAGCGACATAAGCGCATCCGGATCGAATTTCTCCGCTTTCCAGAGCTTCACTAGATCCTTGTAGCCGAACTTGGATGGGTGCCCATAATGTCGCAGATGGTAGAGATACTGGGGTGAGCCTTCAATATACATGTTTCTGGCATACCAGTCGCCGAACATGGGGACACTCTGCGGTCCCCAGTGGCTCCAGATGCCGAACTTTGCGTCGCGAAACCAGTTGGGACATTGGTAACCTAAAAGAGAATCAAAAGTAGCTTCAAATTGTTTACTCATTGCCTATTACCCCTTTCTTACTTTACAACGCGCTTTACCGTGCCGCTCGAAACCGCCTCCTCGAACACCTCGCCGATGAGGTTCTCGTTGCCGTAGACAGCGGCGCAGTCGAACAACCGGTAGCCGCATCTGATAGCACCCGCCACTGCAGCCGAAACCTGCGCTGGGGTGAACCTGTCCGAGCCGAATGTACCCATACCGATACAAGGGATTTTTTCGCCGGAATAGAGTGTGCGGGTGGGGATGGGTGCATGGGTTACGACATTAGTCATGGTTTATTCCTCCTATGTTAATTGGTTATTATCCTAGTACACTGCGAGGCTTTAATATTTCTTATACACTAAAATTACGCATAATCCATTTGTTAAACGCGGCTAATATGCTGCCACCACAGCAGACGGTATTTAGTAACTTGACATCGTTGGGTACAGTCCCGATGCGCCGTGCAGTACGAGAGGGTATATGTAAACTTCCGATAAAAGTTAATCGTTCTACTTTTATATACTAGCATACAATTAACATATTGTCAATGATTGACACGGTATTATTTTTATGATATCATAGGCTAATAAGTATAACGATTTAGGAATTTTATATGGCGGTAACTCTAAAGGATATAGCGCGGGAAATGGGGCTTAGTACCGCTACCGTATCGAAGTACATCAACGGAGCGATGCTCAAGGAGGGTAACCGTAAAGCCATTGAACGCGCCATAAAAAAGCTGGGGTATTCGGTGAACGAGTTTGCGAGGGGACTAAAACAAAACCGCAGCCGCATGATTGGTGTCGTAATCCCAGAGCTATCTAACCTCTTTGTCACGCAGATAATTACAAGCGTGTAACAGCTTTTACGCGAACAGGGATACAGCGTGATGATATGAAACTGTCATATTGATGATAATCTCGAAGCAGAAGCCGTGCGCTTCCTATTATGCAAGATGGCGGACGGTATAATCAATGTGCCTGTTTGTGCAGATAGACGGCATCTTACCCCTGCGTTTGAACGGAATGCACCTGTAGTGCTTATAGACAGAGCACTGCAGGATATCGCAGACAAGCTCGACAGTGTACTCATCGACAATGAGGGTGCGGCTCACACGGGCGGCTGCTCATCTTCTCATGATGGGGCGGTTAAAGTCGCTGTCGGCTGGTATGGTGTTCGGTGAGTCGGTAGCAGAAGTCTAGTCTTGAGGCTGTAGTTTATTTGTGAGCTGTTGACAGTGAAGCAGAAACACACTATAATTTATCTATATAGCGGAAAGGGATCGACGATATGTACAATATTCTGATAGCGGACGATGAGTATATAATTCGTGAGAGTCTGGAAAGCTTTGTGGATTGGAATAGTCTGGGGTTTAAGGTAGCATTGGTAGCTAAGGACGGCAGGGAGATAATTGAACGGCTTGCTTGGGATAAAGAGATTGATGTAGTTCTTACCGATATCCAAATGCGGGATGTAAGCGGTCTGGAGGTTGCAAAGCACATAAAGGACGAGCATCCGGCGGTAAAGGTAGTGATGATAAGCGGGTATCGTGAGTTTGAATATGCTAGACAGGCTATTGGCTACGGTGTAAGCCACTATCTACTAAAGCCCATTGATATTGAGAACATCAGTAAGGCATTTGTCAAGGTTAAGCAGGAGCTTGACGAGCAAAGACAGACAGAAATGGAGCTGCTTAAACGAAAGGACGAGCTGCTGCAGTATCGCAAAACAGCCCTTGAGAATTTTTTCGAGCTTGCCTATCTGGGTCTGCTCTCACAGGAAAAGGACCTCCTGTTCTATCTTAACAAGTTTAATCTGCATAGTGAGCTCATGAAGCTACGTTTTTATGAAATTTATCTACATACAACAGGCTTCGGGGACTATGAGACGCTGGCGAAGGATATAATCGGGAAGATTATTACTATGCTGATTTCCAAGAATAGTGATATTTCTCAGCCGATTGTGTTATGCGAATCGGCTACAACC
>CAYSTR010000331.1:0-3853 GCA_964433745.1 uncultured Oscillospiraceae bacterium
ATATTCTTTACCTTTTATACGGAGCGACTGCCGAAAATGGACTGCTGGTGGAAAAAATTTGGGTTATACAAATATTTTACTCATGGCTTATCGTAACCTCCTTGGTTATTATAGCAGGAATATGTATAGGTGCGGTTGTGCTTCGTTTCGGCGCAAAGGGGCTTGCTGTCGTTTATTTCGGCGGGTGCTTTCTTATGATTGTCATTCCGTCCATGTCACATGAAATCAGCACATACATTCAAAATATCCCTTGGCTCAATGTTGTTTTTTCTACAAATCTGCCGATTCTTCTAACAATTCTGGGTGTTATTGTGGCTGTGCTTGTGTTTATATGTGTGCGGAGTATCTACCGTGCAGATATAAAGTGACTAAAAAAGCTACACGGTTTATTGCAATGTGACCTAATTCTGGTTTTTATCCTCCTTGTTTTTCGGTTAAAATATAAAATATACCAAAATATCTTGTAATTTTTGTTGTTAATAGTTATAATATAGAATAGAAAAAAAGGAGGTATAACAATGGAGTTTACGAACGCTTATCTGCAGAAGGTTTACGACAATGTTTGCACAAGAAATAAGGGCGAGAATGAGTTCTTGCAAGCAGTCAAGGAGGTTCTCGAGTCACTCGAACCTGTGTTAAAGGCAGACCCCTCTCTCGCGGCTACCGGTGTTATTGACCGCATTGTCGAGCCGGAGCGTTTTATCCAGTTTAGGGTGGCATGGGTGGACGACAAGGGTACCGTTCAGGTAAACCGCGGTTTCCGTGTACAGTTCAACTCTGCAATAGGTCCCTACAAGGGCGGACTTCGTTTCCATCCGTCTGTATGTGCCTCTGTTATAAAGTTTCTGGGTTTTGAGCAGACATTCAAGAATAGCCTGACAGGGCTTCCCATGGGCGGCGGTAAGGGCGGCAGTGACTTCGACCCGAAAGGACGTTCGGATGGGGAGATTATGCGATTCTGCCAGAGCTTCATGACCGAGCTATGCCGTCACATCGGTGCGGACACAGACGTTCCCGCTGGCGATATCGGCGTAGGTGCACGTGAGATTGGCTTTATGTTTGGTCAGTACAAGCGCATTCGCAACGAGTTCACAGGCGTTCTAACCGGCAAGGGGCTTACATACGGAGGTTCTCTGGCGCGTAAGGAGGCAACCGGCTACGGTCTTTGCTACTTCACCCAGGAGATGCTCTCCTGCATGAAGTCGGATAGCTTTGCAGGTAAAAAGGTTGTTATTTCGGGTTCGGGCAACGTGGCTATATATGCTACAGAAAAAGCCACAGCTCTGGGTGCTACGGTTATCGCCCTGTCTGATTCGGCTGGTTATATCGTGGATGAAAATGGCATTAACCTGGATGTTGTAAAGCAGCTAAAAGAGGTAGAGCGCGCACGCATTAAGGAGTACACAGCACGCGTTCCTGGTTCTCGTTATGTAGAGGGCTGCGGCGGTATCTGGAATGTACCGTGTGACATCGCACTTCCTAGCGCCACACAGAATGAGCTTGATGCTGCTGCTGCCGATGTGCTTATCAAAAACGGCGTCATAGCTGTTGCAGAGGGTGCCAATATGCCCTGTACCCCCGAAGCTACAGAGAAGTTTATTAAAGCGGGCGTACTGTTTGGGCCTGCCAAGGCTGCCAATGCAGGCGGTGTAGCTACATCCGGTCTTGAAATGAGCCAGAACTCACAGCGTATGAGCTGGTCGTTTGAAGAGGTAGACGGTAAGCTGTGCGATATCATGAAGAACATATTCCATAACGCTTACAATGCTTCCGAGCAGTACGGACACAAGGGCAATCTGGTAATAGGTGCTAATATCGCGGGCTTTAAAAAGGTCGCAGACGCTATGAATGCGCAGGGCGTATTCTAAACCTTAATCAATATATATTGTGCGGCGGTTCTATGAACACGCCGCACATTTTTCAAGGGTGTTATTTATGGATAAGTATGAGGTGCTAAAGCGGGTGTTCGGGTTCGACAGCTTTAGGGGCGGGCAGGAGAGCCTGATTGACGGAATACTGTCAGGCGGGGATGTGCTGGGGGTTATGCCCACCGGTGCGGGAAAATCTCTTTGTTATCAGCTTCCGGCACTTATGCTGCCCGGAATTACCGTCATAGTCTCTCCGCTTATCTCCCTCATGAAGGATCAGGTGGATTCGCTTATCCAGACAGGGGTGAGAGCGGCTTACATAAACAGCTCCCTCAATGACCGTCAGGTGTCGCGAGCCATGTACGAGGCAGCAAAAGGCACATACAAGCTCATTTACGTAGCCCCGGAGCGGCTGGAGACCGAGAGCTTCATATCGTTTGCTAAGACGGCGGATATATCCATGGTCACGGTGGACGAGGCACACTGCATATCGCGGTGGGGGCAGGACTTTCGTCCGAGCTATCTGCGAATCGGAGCGTTTATGTCCGCACTGAAAAAACGCCCTGTGGTGTCGGCGTTTACCGCCACAGCCACACAGCGGGTTCGCGAGGATATTGCGCAACAGCTGGGACTTCGTCTGCCGCGTGTGCTTGTGACCGGGTTTAACCGCGAAAACCTCTATCTTGAAGTAAAGCGTCCGCAAAACAAGCTAAATGAGCTTATCAGCATTCTGGAGGAGCGGCAGGGAGCAGTCATAATATACTGTCTCACGCGAAAGACGGTGGACATGCTCACAGAGCAATTGCAAAAGCTGGGGATTTCCGCCGCCGCCTATCATGCGGGATTGCCGGACGAGGTGAGACGCGGCAGTCAAGACGATTTTCTGTACGACCGTGTGCGCGTCATAGTGGCAACCAATGCGTTTGGTATGGGGATAGATAAGCCGGATGTGCGTGTGGTGGTTCACTATAACATGCCAAAGGACGTGGAGAGCTACTATCAGGAGGCGGGCAGAGCCGGGCGGGACGGGCTTCCGTCTGCTTGCCTCCTCCTTTATAGCCGTCAGGACATAAAGATAAACCGCCTATTAATAGATAATAATGACGAACAGCAAAAGGAAGCGCGGGAGCAGTCCATCAAGCGGCTTGATTCGATGGTACACTACTGCGAATCAGCCGAGTGTCTGCGCGGCATGATACTGCGATATTTCGGCGAGAAAGCGCCCGAACGCTGCGAAGCCTGCGGCAACTGCGGCAGTGAGTTTGAGGAGCTTGATATAACAGTCGAGGCACAGAAGATTCTTTCGTGTATAAAGCGCATGGGGGAACGGTTCGGCGCGTCACTGGTCGCAGATGTGCTGCGAGGGAGCAAGACCCAGCGCATCATGCTGTTGGGTATGGAGAAGCTCTCTACCTACGGTATACTCAAAGCGGACAAGCAGACCATAAACGATATGATAGAGGTGCTGGTCGGGAGAGGGTATCTTGCACGTACCGACAACGAGTACCGCACATTGAGCCTCACCACCGATTCCGCTCTGGTGCTGAACGGTTCACAGCGCGTGACCATGCGGGTACGCGCTGTACCCGCCGCAGAGGAGCAGACAAGTAAAGTCCTCTCAAAGCGCGACACACGCAGTGGGAGTAGACCTTTGCAGATAAAACAGACGGCGGTTGACCCTAATCTTTTAGAGCGGCTCAAAGCACTGCGCCGGACGATAGCAGAGGAACAGGGCGTTCCTGCCTTTGTCGTGTTCGGTGACAGCTCGCTTATCGATATGTGCATAAAGCTCCCCCGAAACGAGGAGGAGTTCCTAAACGTCCACGGAGTGGGGCAGGCAAAATTAGAGCGGTATGCGGCACGGTTTCTGCCTGAGATAGCAGGGTTTTCAGAAAATGAGGTCAAATCCGTAGGAAAGCTCACGCCCGAACAGGACATGGAGCTGTCGGAGCAGGGGGTCACGGTGAGCGTTCTTGCCGACCGCT
>CAYSTR010000332.1:0-3847 GCA_964433745.1 uncultured Oscillospiraceae bacterium
TAAAAACCGTCCTCTATGGCTGACTGCAACACCGTAAAGACCCAAATTCTCCTTTATTATCCTATCAATAAATGAGCCCAGTAAGGGATGTGTATTTTCCATATGTCTATTTCACCTCGGTTAATATAGATAATAAAAACGACAACTAAAGTATACTCAATTCTATTTAATATGTCAATCCCTTAGATATAAAAGAACGAATTACAACGCTACACTTTCCAAGGGTTATTGACATGGTGTTTTAGTAAGGGGACAATTCCATACCGTCCCGCCCGAAAACAAAATTAATAAGAAAAAACAGCCTATAATACCGCTGTAGGAGCGGGGTTACAGGCTGTTTTTCATTACGGTACAAGCCGGAGGATGATTATTATAATAAATTACCGCTTTATCACATCGTCAATAGTCACAATATTCCCATCCTTGATGGACATATTGGCGGCAACCCCTATCATTATGGAGTTAGTGCCTGCAAAGCTTCCGGCACAATGTCCGAGGGGATCGGGGATATTTCCGCGGAATATCATTTCGCGCAGTCTCTCATCTCCGCCGCCGTGACCTCCTCTTACGCGTGTCATTTTGTACTCTGTTACATTGTTATTGAGATCAAACACCTTTATTATGTCTGTATCGGTTCTGGAAAGCACACCGGTCTCCGGTAAAAACGCTTCCAGTCTGCCTTTAGAGCCGTTTATCGAGGCTCTCCATCCCTCATATGCGGTAGTGGCATTGAGAGAGTAGGAGAGAAGCTCACCTGTCTTATAGTGTACATTGACACTCATTGTATCATATATATCAATCTCATCCGAGTAGATACAGCAGTCCCTCATGTAGCCGTCGTATTTCTCGTTGTCACGATATATCTCTATGTCTTTATCGCTGAGATCATAGCAGTATCTACACTCTTTTCTGTGCTCACAGGTTTCGCATCTCTCACCCTTAAATTTTCCATTCTTTGCTCCATACAGATTGAGTTCACCGAAAGCAGCTACTTTTTCGGGAACGGCGTCAAGCCACCAGTTAATTATATCAAAATGATGGGTGGATTTATGTACCAAAAGTCCGCCGCTTTTTGCCATACGGCTGTTCCAGCGCCTAAAATAGCTCGTACCATGTGCTCCCAAATCCATGACTTGGTCGAGCATCCACTCAAAGTGTACACTGTACACCTTGCCGATTGCTCCGCTCTTAATTATCTCCTTTATCTTGGTTGAATAAGGAGCAAAGCGATAATTAAACGTGACGGTCAGCTTTTTACCGTATTTCTTTTCCGCATCCAGAATAGCCTGACACTTCTTGGAATCAATTGTCATGGGCTTTTCTGTGATAACGTCACATCCCAGCTCCATCGCCCGGATGATATAATCGCTGTGGTATGCATCTACGGTGGTGACGATAACAGTATCCGGCTTTTCGGTTGTTACCATTTCATCAAAGCTTTCATAGATACGAATGTGCGGGATATATTTTTTCAGTACCTGTGACCGCCCGATATTTACATCGTATACTGCTGTAATCTCAGCACAATCGGAAAAGCTCTCGTATAAAGGAATAGCAAACATCGCCATTCCTCTAGAGCTTGCCCCGGCAATAACATATTTCTTCAAACTCAACACCTCAATCATAAAAAACTAAATCGTTTTAGGAACAGCTTCCAACGCAGAAATCATAAGGTTTGCAAAGCATGGTGTCAGACCGGCAGTCAATACCTCTCCGTGTAAGAATCCGCAGAGTGATGATGACTTTTCTACGTTAACTATTAATGCCCTCAGTCCGGCACAGCCGAATATTAAACGGTTTTCATGAGCTAAAATCTCGTTTACCCCGCCTTGTATCTGCTCATTACCGCCTACCGAGACACGCATCTGTCCGGTTAACGGCAAATCCGCTCCTGTTGCCAGAGCAAATTCACCCTTGGGAGATAGGTGCAGATTATATCCCGCTTCGGTTGTAAGCGTAATATGCTCATAGCTTTTCTCGTTTATACCGTAAGCTTGCTTATATCTTCTAAGCCATTCGGACGCAGGCAGAGTCTCACCATCATTCCCGCAGACAGCGAGAATTGTGCGGCTGTCAGCAACGCGCAGATATACTAACTCCCCAGTAGGGACATGGAGATTACACCAGAAGTGCTTAAATGAGTATCGATTATCCGAGATGAAAAGCATAGCAACATCGCCGTCCGGGTATATCCTAGCTTCTCCGTCCGATAAAGGTGATGCTCCTCCTCCGCAAATGGGTATACCTGTAAACTGTGCTGACAGTTCATTTAAGAATTCTTGGGTTCGTTCATTCTTCTTAAAAAACACTATAATGCTCTGTACAGAATCTGCTTTCTCGGAAAACTGGTGAATGTCCTTTACCGCTTCGGCATAGCTGCCGCATATGACTGTACCGGTCGGTTTTATGTTCCATCTATTGTCTTTTCCGGAAATGTCCGACGCTGTCGCGCCGAACACATTACCGGAATCTGTTAAGTTATAACCTATGACCCACTCTCTATGAGAAAGTATCATAACTTACCCCTTTTTCCAGCGAAGCAAGACTACCTCACAGAATGAATCATCAGAAATTATCTCGTAAGCACCAAAGCAAGCGGGGATAATAGCGCTTTGGAACAGCTCCAGGGTGGTCTGATACTGTTTATTTTCACACGAGCGTATTGTAACCTTTTTTCCTATTGTAAGCGTTATAACATGTGCAAATCTACCGATGGTATCGCTCTCGGCTTTACTGTAGAAATGGAACTTCTCAATCTCAAAGGGCATCTCGGGAACTGTAGTATAACGGTCAAATTTATAATCCTTAGTCCATTTAACAACCTTTGGTTTTGCCAGAAGGTGATCCTTGACCCAGCTTTCGCGTCTCCACTTTTCATTGTCAAAGCCGTGCTCCAAATGCATTTTAAGTGGTTTTGCTGTCATTGCTTTAACCGAATCATCCCAGCTGTTGCGCGCAAAATCATACTGGAAGAAGCTGTACTCTGTGGCAGATACGGACGGGCATGTATCCATTTCAAGTACCATCTGGTTGCCGCCGTGACCATGAGCTGTTCCTGGAGGTATTAGATAGAGATCGCCTATGTTAGAGTCCCAGATACTAAAGTAATCCTTCCAGTTTTCTATAGGTTCTAGGTTGTCGGATTTTCTAGCCTTATTCTCCCACTCCTCAAGATCCACATCGTCCTTATAACCCATTATTGTACATGCACCCTCATAGGCTTCACAAATATAATAGGTTTCATAGCGTCCCAACGGTTCATTAAAGTGCTTCTTAACATATGAAGTGGACGGATGGTTATGTATCGGCATGGCTGTACGTTCAATAGGAGTTTTCTCCGGAAAATATCCGTCATCCAGCCACACATCCAGAGGAAAGAGATGGGGATAAGCTTCCGCCAGATAGCTGCCTAGAAATTCTGATTGATACTGCATTAGATTGAGCATGGGCATTTCACATGAGATTCCATCCCCAATGTCTACAATCATACCCAGCTCGGGACCTGCAAGCTCATTCCATGCATTGCATTCCAGACCCGGTACGTCAAACAAATCCTTATAACGGTATGCCCCCCAAGGACCCGGCTGATAAATCTTTATCTCCTTTATCGGGTACTTGAGCAGTGTCTTTATAATCTCATTGTAGGTGTTCTGCGGGAACAATTTTAATGATTCAGGGGATATAGCCTCTACCCAAAAATCCATTTTATTATAGAGATACTCTTTTTGTCTGTCAAGCAGATAGTAATCGCAGTAGTAATACTCTTTCCACGAATATTCTGCGTTCGGGGTATCCATCCCAAAGGGGATGAGCTTCTTATCCCACATCTGCCAGAGAATGGGCTGTC
>CAYSTR010000333.1:0-3842 GCA_964433745.1 uncultured Oscillospiraceae bacterium
ATGGGCAGACGCTAGAAGACGCTCACGACGTATATACTCAAATACAGACAGACCTGTTTTCTCTTTAAACATCCGTTCCGCATGGTATTTTGAATAATCAACCGCTTTTGCTATGTCGTTTAGAGTAATCGCTTCCAGCAGATGCTCCTTAATATATTCTTCCATCCGCTCAACCGCACACCTCATCGTTATCTCACCTCCTGCTATCTATTCTATCATAAATAAAATTATTTTCTTGACGTCGGTTGCTATAAAATTTACACATATAAACCAACAACCCACGCTAAACCTCTTAGCGTGGGCGCAGCTTAATCATCACTATTGTTTAATAAAGGTTGCCGCCGCCGGTGTTCGGGTTTGCATTCCTTGTATCCTCGGTTAAAGAACCAGGCTTTTTACCGGACAGGAAGTATGTGCCATCCTTTTTAATATTGAACTTGAGTATAGTCTCGCGGGTGTCCTCGAGCTTTAGTTCGGACATTATAGCATTCGCCCTATCCTCATAGTGTGAGAGAATATTACAATTATCGTGATTGTGATTAACCGGGATGAACTCGTACAAATCCAGCTCTTGATGACCATAAGCGGATATCCAGTCTGCTGTGACAGTGACCGACAGCCTTGACATAGCAAAGTCTGCACCCTTAGCAACAAATACCCATGGACGGATGTTATCGCCGGAGGCTTTTGCAACGCGCGTCCACATAAAATCAGAATCCGCTCCGTATGTAAGCTTAAACAAATAGCTTTTTGATATTGTATAGGGCATGTCCTTATTTTGTATATCAAACACACCATTGTCAACAATTATCTGCAAGTCCTTGCCGGTGGGGTTGTTTGCCATGAAATAGAAGAAATCTATAACGGTCAGATTATATGTACCTGTACCGGTGACAGACCAGGTCTTGTTTGCTTCGCTGAAGGTGTCCTTACCGTTATACCTAGTCTCAATTTTATCGTTTGCTTCACCAGTAATGGTGGAAATCTGGTTTGTACGAGCATCAATCCGAATAACGCTGTCACTTAGCTCTAATGCTTTTTCCACCGCAATATACATATGTGCAGATGGTTTCCCCGGCTCGGCTGTAGCTTTGTAGTTTAGAATAATACTTTGATCTGAACCGAAAGCATTAACCTCTTCGTATATCCCTTTGTCAAGAATTAATGTACCCGAATAGACACATGTACCGTCACCGACTGTCGCTGTTTTATCTTCAGTACCGTTTACCATACGCTTTATCGTGTAACCTGCAGAAGGCGCGAGTAGATTATATTCCGCACTTGTAATGGTTACCGGTGCAGTAACAAATGCAAACGGGGTAATTGCGGGTACGCTAGAATAGGTTGCTTCTGAAAGGTTTATTGTAGAGTTCCCTAGCTTTACAGAGAGTGCCGCCTTATTATTTGCAACCGGAGGGACAGAATAACTCAGAGCTCCATTGTAGATAGAGTTGCTTGCTTCAAAATACTTGTTCATCTCATCCATACGAGCATTTACTGACGCTTGGTTAAGCTTATACTGACTACTAATGGCACCCGACTTGTAACTTACCAAATAGCTGCCAAATGCAATATCCAGACCCGTCTTTGCTGTGACTGTAAAGTCCATGTACCCGCCGGCCTTAGTTACCCTGTAGTAGTTGTATTCAGCATTAGCACCTGCCACCGGTGTTCCGACAGCTACTACACCGTCTCCGTTATTCGCAGTAATGTTAAAGTTAGCTGATTCCGGAAAAGAAAAGGTATCACCAATCTGAGTACCCCTCAACCTAAAATTTGCGCTGCCGTTTTTTTCAATATCAACCGATGATATTGTAGACATAGTTCCAATTGATAACGGATAAACACTTGCAAATGCGGTTGTTACAAATACATTTATCATAACAATCGCCAAAACCACGGATAATGCTTTTTTCATCCCAATCCCCGACCCCTTAACTTTAGTTGTATTATGCATACATTAACAATTATCAGCATATCATTGTGTAATACATTTGTCAACAGTAATATGTTAATTTTTTACTATTTATTATTAAAAATAGCATAATATTCATGCCTTATCCTTTCTTGCACAAACAAAATGGGTGTCCGTCGGTATCCTGCATTGTCACAAAATGTTCGCCGCCATACTGTGCGTTTGCCTTTTTCCCGCCAAGACGAATGACCTCACTTATTGCAAATGCTAAATCGTCCACCTGAAAGTTAAAGTGCAATTGCTTTTGTTGTTTGCCGGGTTCTTCCGGCCAAACAGGAGAGATATATTCAAAGTCAGCCTCCATAAAATGGACAACCATTCTGTTATCAGCAACCAGTGCTGTTTCGTGAAAGCCTTGATCCCAGTCGGTTAATTCTGCATAAAATGCGCGAAGCTCTGTATATCTTCTGCAATCTATATTGATAGAAATGTCCGGGATAGCGCCGTAGCCTTTATTCCTATAATACAAATCAAATTCAGTGTTTCCATATCGTTTGCAAAGACAAAACGGTTTCCCCTCAGGGTCAAGCATGGTGACAAAGCTTTGCCCATCACCGCCATATTGCATTGCGGCTTTTGCTCCGCCAAAACGAATAACCTGTTCCATAACAAGCGGAACATCATCTACGGTAAAATCTAGGTGCATTTGTTTTTGCTGTGTGTTTGGCTCTTCCGGCCATACCGGCGGTACATATGGGATATCAATTTCTGCGAACAGTATAATTAATCCATTATCTGTATTAATTGCCGGACAGTTATAAGAAGTCATTTTTTTATAACCGGTTATATTTGCGTAAAAGTCCCGCATTTTCTCGGGGTTTGCGCAGTCAATCATCAAGTCTCCAATTGTAAAGTTAGTTATCATGTAATATCTTCCTCATCTTTCTGTTTAATAAAGCTCACTGCTAATCGTTCAATTTATCCCATATAATGCACAAAAAAGCCGGTAGAGTACAAAACATACACCACCGGTTTATAGTATCCTGTAACGTTTATTTGATGAATGATACATAAACCTAATGTTTCCTTAATTAGGGAATGTTGTTCGGATTATGTGTGTTTGCCTGTAGTTTAATAACACGAAAAGTAAGTTGTTAAAACGGCTGGATAAAGGTGGAGTTACTGTTCATAATCTCACATATCGTTCTACTGGAACTCCATTCTCTACATCAAGGCAGTGAAATGCAAAACCATATTCAGAAAATATATTACGTTCTTTCGTGATTATCTCTGCATTACTCTAGTTGATATTTGCTCGTCAGTATTCAGTAACCTCAAGACATAATCAATCAAATAATGCTTACTATATCAAAATTAGCCTTGTGTGATATAGCAAAAAAAGTAATTCTGTTATGTTCTTTTGAAAATGCAACTCTGTGGTTACATTTAAGTAATTTTACTCTAAAGGGCAGCAACGCGAACCACAGTAAGCACAAATTTTTGAGTTATTGGTTTTGGGTTCGCCCAACAAGCTTATAAAAATGTGCGTGACCGTCCACGCACACTGCTTGCCGGTAATGTAATTGTTAGGATTGTGTATTTTTATATAGCCAACAGCCCACGCCAAAACAAATTTAGCGTGGGCTTGACATATGTTTGGTGCACCAACGGGGACTCGAACCCAGGACCCGCTGATTAAGAGTCAGCTGCTCTACCAACTGAGCTATTGGTGCAAATATGGCGCCTTAAGTAGGACTCGAACCTACGACCCTGCGGTTAACAGCCGCATGCTCTACCAACTGAGCTATTAAGGCATGTATATACGCTAGGGTAAAAGTACCTTTGGAAACAGGGATTATCCCTGTTTCCATCAGTGTAGTCCCGGCCAATACCTAAGTTTCCGGGCGGCAACCCGCCAAGTATTGTC
>CAYSTR010000334.1:0-3840 GCA_964433745.1 uncultured Oscillospiraceae bacterium
ATATCATAGTATCATACCTTTCGTTTTATTCTGGCAGCAAACGCATAATAGCTTTATAGATTGCTTACTTTATGGACATATTGTAGCACATGGACAGAGTAATTACAAGATAAAAAACACCATGTTATTATACTGATTTTGCTGTAAAATGAATAAAAACCGCTTGTCTTTAAGAAAGTAAGTCATTTCATTAATATGAACTATTTAAAAACTTCCAAAAAAAATACTATTAATTCGATAAATTTTACTACACAAAGTATTTATTTTTTTGTTATACTTATCATATCGAAACAGGAAAGTGGGTATGCCGATGTCTTCGCTTGCCTTTAAAAATCGCAAGGACAATATGAATGAATCCGGTTATGCCGTCGGTAAGCCGGTCGGGAAATCGTTACTTACAAGGGTTATGGATCATTGGGAACTGTATGTTCTTCTTTTGCCCGTAGTCGTGCTGGTAATATTATTCTCATATTTTCCAATGTACGGAGTATTGATGGCGTTTCAGGATTTTAAAGTTATGGACGGCATCATGAACAGTAAGTGGGTAGGGTTAAACCAGTTCTACAAGCTTTTTAATTCAACCAGCTTCTGGGAGGTTTTACAAAATACTATTGTAATAAGTTTTTATCGATTATTATTTGGATTTCCGGCACCTATCATATTTGCCATACTGCTCAATGAGGTAATAAACACTAAGTTTAAAAAGATAGTTCAGACTGTCTCATATCTCCCGCACTTTATGTCATGGGTTGTTTTGGGCGGTATCATCTATCAGCTCCTTTCAATGGACAGAGGAGTAGTCAACTATGTGATAAAGCTTATGGGCGGAGAACCTATTATGTTCCTAGCCGATACAAGCTGGTTTAGAACGATACTTATATCGACTGGTGTATGGCAGAGCGTAGGATGGTCGAGTGTCATATATCTTGCAAACATAGCGGGTATTGATCCGCAGCTATATGAAGCGGCACGTATGGACGGTGCAAACAGATACCATATGATGGTACATATCACACTGCCGTGTCTATATCCGGTTATGACAATACTTCTTATATTGCAGATGGGCGGCATCCTAAACGCCGGATTTGATCAAGTGTTCAATCTTTATTCACCAATGGTATATAAGGTTGGTGATATTCTGGATACATATGTGTACCGCCGAGGAATTTCAGAGGGTGCTGATTACAGCTTTACAACTGCTGTAGGATTGTTTAAAAATGTTATTGGGTTTGTAATGGTTATTCTCACTAACATGTTCTCTAAAAAATTCTCAGATAATGGTATTTGGTAAGAAAGGGGGATGAGTATGAAAAATAAAGTACGTTTAAATACATTTGATATACTGCTTTACATATTAATGGCCTTGTTTGTATTGTCGATTATCTATCCGTTCTGGGATGTTTTGATGAGGTCATTCACCTCTCCGCTTACTACAGGTAGTATCTCGTTTACGCTGTGGCCAAAAAAGTGGTCTATAGGGGCCTACAAAGCAGTGTTTCTTGGCAGTAAGATAGATATAGCATACAGAAACACCATCCTTAGAACAGTAATAGGAACAGTGTTTGGTATCCTGATAAACCTGTGCGGTGCGTTTGCATTGTCAAAAAAGACGCTTCCGTTTAGAAACGCTATTACATTCTTTCTTATATTCACAATGTTTTTCAGCGGGGGACTTATTCCTGCATTTCTTAACATTCGTAGGCTGGGTCTTATGGATACATTTTTAGCACTTATTCTACCCGTTCTAGCCAATGTTTATAATCTGGTAATCATGCGCAACTACATTCAAAGCCTTGACAAGGCGCTTGAAGAATCCGCCGCTATAGACGGAGCAAATAACTTTGTTATTATGTTTAGAATAATTTTGCCGGTATGTAAGCCGGTCATCGCAACCGTAGCACTCTGGACGATGGTTATGCACTGGAACGCATGGTTTGATGCGCTGATGTACACAAACGATATCGATCTCACCGTCTTACAGCTGGAGCTTAGAAAGATAATTATTCAAACAGAAAACTCCGAAATGCTAAAGTTTATAGCTGTATCGGGTGACTCCAACGCTTTTACCCCCGATTCCATCAAGGCGGCATTTATCTACATAACAATACTTCCAATTCTGTTCTCCTATCCGTTTTTACAAAAATACTTTGTTAAGGGTATAATGATAGGCTCATTAAAGGGTTAACGGCTTAAACAGGGTAACCTGTTTAAATAAATTAAGACAATCAGGAGGAAGAAATGAAGAGATTACACCTATTTTCAGCAGTACTGGCAATGGTACTCGTGCTGACTCTGGTAGTATCGGGATGTTCCGGTACAACATCATCGAGCAGCAGCGCGTCTCAAGCGGAATCGTCTAAGGCGGCATCAAGTGCGGCTCCGTCCTCGGAAGCTCCCAAGGAGAAAATCAAGATTTCGTGGAACATAGCAGGCGACCAAACCCCTTATAAGGACGATAACATCGTTGAGCAGGCTATTGAAGCACAGTTCCCTGAGGTGGATATCACTACCTTGAAAATCAACTCATTTGATAACGAGAAGCTCAATGCAACAATAGCTTCCGGCACAATTCCCGATGTCTTAGTAAAATGGGATGTTGGCAGATTCTTCTCTGAGGGTGTTATTCGCGGCATCACTACAGATATGATGGAAGCGAATATGCCCAATACTGTTGAAGCAATGAGAAAAGCTCAGGGTGACAACATCTACACCAAGTTTATCGATAAAGAAAGCGGAGCGCTGATGGCTGTTCCTCAGTTCAGCATCGGCGGTGACACCGGTCTTGGCGAGATTATCAGACAGGATTGGTTGGATAATCTGGGACTGAAAGCACCGACAAACCTGGACGAGTACTATGAAGTGCTCAAGGCATTTACCTTTAATGATCCTGATGGAAACGGCAAGAATGACACATATGGTATAGGCTGCCCGGGTCTGCATCCAAACGTAATGGGAGCATCCTTCTACTACACATTTGGTGCATTCGGTATAGAGCCTACAATATGGGTGGAAGACAATGGTGAGCTGGTCTTTGGTAACTTTACAGAGGGTTACAAGAATGCACTTAAAGAACTGGCTAAGTGGTATAAAGAAGGCTTAATAGACCCCGAATTCCCCACTACACAGAATACAGATGCTACTGCGAAGTTCACAAACGGTCTATTCGGTATCTATTTCGCACATCCGTCCTATCTCGACCCGAACACTCCGACCGGTTGGGTACAAACAACAAAGGCAAACAATCCCAAAGCAGAGCTAAAGTTCTTTGACCCGATAAAAGGACCTGAAGGTAAATCCGGTGCGCCCACCTACGGTTCATTGGGTGACTGGGGTATGATGTTTGGTATCAAGACAACTGACGAGCAGGTAGAACTGGCTATGCGTATAGGCGACTGGCTAAACAGCGATGTCGATGCGTTTACATTGGCATTCTACGGCAAGGAAGGCGAGCATTATGACAGAGTGGACGGTTCTATCGTTCCGCGTACAGGCTTCCTTGAGGTAGAGTCTGGTATCAAGGTATTCAGAACATCTTCCTATATCAACTGGGATATCATGTCTGTGTTTACAAACCCCGCTGTAATGGAGCTTACAAAAAACAACATGAAATACCCGCTTATAAGAAAGGCTGTTGACCCCAACCAGGTTAAGGCTATTGCAGGCGACAAGTCGGACAACACTGAAATCGACAAGATTATGCTTGAGTTCTACTTCAATGCAATTACCGGTAAGATTGACATTGATAAGGAATGGGATGCATATGTCGCAAGCTACGATAAGGTAGGAGGAACAGCTTTAAGAGAAGCTGCAAAGCAAGTTCCCAGACTTGACAAGAAATAA
>CAYSTR010000335.1:0-3835 GCA_964433745.1 uncultured Oscillospiraceae bacterium
CGTCCAAGGCTTATTATTGCAGATGAGCCGGTGTCTTCGCTTGATTTGTCGGTGCAGGCACAGGTACTAAACTATATGAAGGATATCCAAAAGCAGTTTAACCTGACATACCTTTTTATAAGTCATGACCTTGGTGTGGTCAAACACATGTGCAAGGAGCTTGTCATCATGCATAGGGGGCGGTTTGTGGAGCAGGGAAGCCGTGACGATATATATGAAAATCCACAGCATATTTATACAAAAAGACTTATTGCCGCTATCCCCGATTCCGACCCGTCAACACGTGAGACTAACATAATTAAGAGGGCAGAGGTTGATGCCATGTACGAGAAAAAGAGCAAGATCCATTACAGAGAAGATGGCAGTGTGTATGATTTAAGGTCTATAAGTGATACTCACAAAGCGGCGCTGCCCAATGATAAGACTGATTAAGAAGTCGGAAAGGATAGGACGAATTTATGTGGAAAACAATAGTCAGACGTCTTTTAATACTGATACCGCAGCTGCTGCTTCTTAGCTTTTTAATATTCATCCTGGCTAACTTTATGCCCGGTGATGCGCTGACCGGAAAGATAGATAACAAGGTAACCGGACAGCGTCTAGAGGAACTGCGTCAGATGTACGGCTACTATGACCCTTGGTATGTAAAGTATACAAGATGGTTAGGCGGAATACTAAAGGGAGACTTCGGCGAAAGCTCCTCCTATAAAATACCGACACTAGAGCTTATTGGACAGCGTGCGGGCAATACGTTCTGGCTTTCAGTTATGACAGTTTTATTGACATACGCAATAGCGGTACCCTTGGGAATTGTATCCGGGCGGTATCATGACCGTCTGCCCGACCGGATTATTACGCTCTACACCTTTATTGCCCTGGCAACACCGACTATTGTTTTCGGGCTTATTAATATATTCATATTCTCTTTTAATCTTAAATGGTTTCCTGTGGGAGGGTCTGTGGATGTGCAGGCGGTAAGGGGAACGCTTGGCTATGTGGGAAGCCGTATTTATCATATGATACTCCCGGCAGCTACAGGAGCGCTTTTGTACACGATAGGTACAATACAGTTTTTACGCAGTGAGATTGTCGATTATGAGCAATCGGATTTTGTCGTTACGGCAAAGGCTAAGGGTGTACCCGGAAGAACCATCTATTCGCGGCACATCTTCCGCAACGCATTAGTACCGGTTGCTTCGTTTGTGGGTTACTCTATCTCGGGGCTACTGACAGGTTCTATCTTTATTGAAACAGTGTTTTCCTATCCGGGAATGGGAAAGCTTTTCCTTGATTCAATCTCCAAGCGTGACTTTGCGGTAGTCAATACGCTTATAATTTTGTTTGCGGTTTTAATAGTGCTGGGTACGCTTATCTCGGACATTATACTTAGTATCGTAGACCCTAGAATAAGGATAAAGTGAGAGGAGAGGCGGCTTTATGGAAGCAAAAGTAAAAAAGAGCAAAAACGCCCCATCCTTTTTCAATGTCATGTTAAGAGAGATTGTGCATGATAAGCTGTCTTTGGTATCGTCCGTTATTCTTATAGGGCTTATTCTGTTTGTGTTTATTGCGGCTTTATTTATTGACAGCGGGAGCACCTCGACGGTCAATCTTATGTATGTCAACAAGCCGCCCTCTGCACAGTTTTGGCTGGGGACAGATCCATCCGGGCGGGACATGGTAGGTCAGCTTATTGTGGGCGCTAGAAATTCCTTCTCCATTGCCTTTAGTGTAACAGCTATCTGCATGGCTATTGGCATTGTTGTGGGGCTTACGGCGGGATATTACGGCGGGCAGGTGGATAACCTTGTTATGAGAGGGCTTGATTTCTTCTCAATGCTTCCCAGTCTCATGATTATTATAGTTATTATCTCGATAATACCGAAGTATAATGTTTTCACGTTTGTGCTTGTCATGTCCATCTTTCTTTGGATGGGTGATGCTAGGCTCATAAGAGCAAAGACACTACAGCAGAGTAATCTGGATTATGTTAGAGCGGCGAAAACACTGGGATCAACAAATATTAGAATTATGTTTATGCAGGTACTGCCTAACATAACCTCGATAATAGTTGTAAACGGAACATTGACACTGGCTGCCAACATGGGACTGGAGACAGGTCTTACATTTTTAGGGTTCGGACTGCCGTTTAACACGCCTAGTCTGGGTTCTTTGCTGAGATATGCCTCTGTTCCGGAGAATATGCAGAACCGCTCATGGCAATGGCTGCCAGCGGCACTACTTATACTGGTTATGATGCTTTGTATAAACTTTGTAGGTCAAGCAATCAAACGTGCTGCGGATGCAAAGCAGCGAATAGGATAAATTTTATCAGGAGGAATAATTTTGAAAAAGATTTTAAGTGCTCTATTATCATCTGTGTTGGTGATTTCCTTAGCCTTGGCAGGATGCTCGGGTGAGACAAAGAAATCGGAGAATTATGGTAAATTCCCGCGGGAAACATCTAATAATATTGCTTCGATAGAAGGCGGTGTCCTCAAGGTGGGAGTAGCCGCTGAATCCGGGTTTGCCGGCGTATTGAACATAGCATTTTATCAGGATAACTATGATTTGCAGTTTATTAAGTGGTTCAACGAGGGACTAGTCAGCTTTGATGAGAACTTTGTTATGGACAATGACGGTGCGGCTACCTACACGTATGATGTAGCTGCAAAGACAATTACACTCACGATGAAGGATAATGTAAAGTGGCAGGACGGTACACCTGTTACGATGGATGACCTCGTGTATACGTATGAGGTCATATGTCATAAGGACTACACGGGATTTCGCTATGGTGAGAGCTTCCAAAATGTGGTTGGTGTAAATGAATATCACGACGGCACGGCGGATACAATCTCTGGTCTTTCACTATCGGACGATAAAAAATCTCTGACCATTACCTTTAAGGACTTCTTTCCGTCTATATTAGTCGGCGGATTCTGGACCAGTCCCATAGCCAGACACTACTATGAGGGTATTGCAGTTAAGGATATTGCTTCTCATGAGAAGTCCCGGACAAAGCCGCTGGGGTTCGGTCCGTTCAAGGTGAAGAATGTTGTTCCCGGTGAGTCGGTCGAGTTTGAACGTTTTGATGATTATTGGCTGGGAAAGCCTAAACTGGACGGTGTAACGGCGGAGATAATAAATCCTGAACTGGTACCGGCAGCTATGAAAGAGGGTAAGCTGGATGTCTGTGAGTTCAGTACACAGTCCTATCCCGATTATCAAGAACCGACAAACTACTCCTATCTCGGTGAGATTGAGACGGTATTTAACTATATCGGCTTTAAGCTCGGTAAATGGGACGAGGGTAAGGGAGAGAACATTGTAGACCCTAACTGTAAGATGGCTAACCTTAATCTGCGTAAGGCGATAGGTCATGCAGTAGATTATCAGAACATCGGAGAATCGTTATACAACGGTCTCAGATTCTTTGCAAACACGGTAATCACTCCCAGACATGGAAGCTATCAAAACAAGGATGTTCCGGGATACACATTTGACCCGGAAAAGTCAAAGAAGCTTCTGGACGAAGCAAACTACAAGGATATAGACGGAGACGGATTCCGCGAAGATCCCAATGGAAATCCGCTGGTAATAACATTTGCGCATATGGATGGACAGGGCGCAGAAACTGTTGCACAATACAAGATTCAATGTTGGGCGGATGTTGGATTAAA
This sequence comes from uncultured Oscillospiraceae bacterium, assembly GCA_964433745.1. GTDB lineage: Bacteria > Bacillota > Clostridia > Oscillospirales > Ruminococcaceae > CAYSTR01. The sequence goes on from CAYSTR010000335.1 coordinate 3,684, forward strand.
GGTTGAGCTTTTTAACGGACGTCTAACAGAGTTTAATGCCTTCTATGATGCCATTGAGACGGACAATCCTGCGATTGACATGTATGACGCCGCATGGAGTACAGGCTTTGACCCGAACCCGGCATCCATTTGGGGACACTATTCACCGGCTA
>CAYSTR010000336.1:0-3816 GCA_964433745.1 uncultured Oscillospiraceae bacterium
TTTGTGTCGGCGGCGTAATATTTTTGTTAACTTTAAATAAAACCTTGAAATTTAACCAATAACTGGTATAATAGAACTATGTTTACGGATTGATTAGGAGTACATTCCATGTTTAATTTTGACTGGTTTTCCATCATCGTACGTATAATAGTGCTCGTGACCTCCATACCTGTCCACGAATTTGCCCACGGATACGCCGCCTACAAGCTAGGTGACCGCACCGCCAAGGCAAGCGGACGCCTTACATTAAACCCGATGGCACACTTTGACCCTATCGGAAGTGTCTGTATGATACTCACTGGGTTCGGGTGGGCTAAGCCTGTACCTATCTATTCCATCAACTTTAAAAACCGCAAGGCGGGTATGGCTATCACGGCGGCGGCAGGACCTATTGCAAACATGCTTTTGTCTATACTTTTTATGGTATTGGCACGGCTGTTTGTGCTTCTCCCCTATTCGTCCGTGGTCTCGACCCTTGTTTCGGTGCTTGTTCTCATGAGCCAGATTAACATATCCCTTGCCGTCTTTAATCTTCTGCCCGTACCGCCCCTGGACGGCTCGCGCATTATCGCTTATTTCCTCCCCGACAGGATATACTATAAAATGATGGAGTACGAGCGCTATATCTCGATAATCGTGTTCATCCTCTTATTTACAGGCTTTCTGTCAGGTCCCATCAGCTATATCTCGAGCTACCTCTTTAACGGTGTATACTTCCTCACGAGCTTTATCGGATGAGGGATGTAATTATCATAGGCGGCGGCGCGGCGGGGCTTTTTCTGGGAGGACTGCTTTGCCACGCGGGAACTGATGTGCTTATTATCGAGAAGAACCCGCGCCCCGGACTAAAGCTCTCGATTACAGGAAAGGGTCGCTGTAACCTTACAAACAACTGCACCCCGGAGGAGCTTCTCCCTAATGTCCGTACCAATCCCAAATTCCTTTTGAGTGCTGTAAACTGCTTTACACCGCAGGACACTATGCGCCATTTTGAGGCTCTATCTGTACCGCTCAAGACCGAACGCGGACGGCGGGTGTTCCCTGTCTCGGACAGAGCCGCCGATGTTGTTTCTGCTCTTTTACGCTATATAAAGGACGGCGGCGGGGAGCTTCGTACCGGCACTGTAAAATCCGCCCGCTATACGGACGATACCTATCATGTCACACTGGCGGACGGCACTTTTATCTCCTCCAGACGGCTGGTACTTGCGACAGGGGGGCTTTCCTATCCCCGCACCGGCTCCACCGGGGACGGCTACACGCTGGCAGCGGATTTCGGACATTCCATTGTCCCGCCCGCTCCCTCACTTGTCCCCATCGAGACAAAGGAAGCCTTTTGTGCGGAGCTGACCGGGCTTACGCTGAAAAATATTACCCTGTCCCTCTTTTCGGGGGACAAGCTCATATATGAAGAGCTAGGCGAGCTTTTGTTCACTCATTTTGGCATATCCGGACCTCTCACCCTCTCGGCATCGGCGCACATGCGCGGAGTGGCTGGTTACCGTATAGCCCTCGACCTTAAACCGGGGCTAACAAGAGAGCAGCTAGACCGACGGATTCTGCGGGACTTTGATATGAGTAAGAACAAGGAGCTGGTAAACGCTCTTGTAAAGCTTCTCCCCCACCGGCTCATTCCCGCTGTACTCATGCAGGCGGAGATTCCCGCCGCGACAAAGGTACACAGCGTGACAAAGGAGCAAAGGGAAGCGCTTATAGACGCACTAAAGGGGCTTTGGCTCACTCCGTCGGCACTGCGCCCCATATCCGAGGCGGTCATTACAGCGGGGGGGGTAAAGGTTTCGGAGGTAAATCCTAAAACCATGGAATCCAGACTGTGTCCGGGGCTTTACATAGTCGGGGAGCTTCTCGACTTGGATGCCTACACCGGCGGGTACAATCTGCAGATAGCATTCTCCACCGCCTATGCGGCGTATAAACATATAAGCTCATTATGAAAGGGCCAAGGTATTATGAAACGAATATTGGTTGTCGAGGACGAGGATACCATACGCGATTTTGTCGTCATCAACCTCAAAAGAGCGGGTTATGATGTCGTGGACGCGCCCGACGCGGAGACGGCATTAGAACGCTACAACGAGAGCGGCGGCGGCTTTGACGTGGCACTTCTGGATATTATGATGCCGGGCATGGACGGGTTTGCGCTGTGCAAGCTCATTCGTCAGCGCAACATGAACATCGGAATAATCATGCTGTCCGCCAAGACACAGGAGATGGACAAGGTGGGCGCTTTGATGCTGGGTGCGGACGACTACATTACAAAGCCGTTCTCCCCCTCCGAGCTGGTGGCGCGTGTGGACGCCATACACCGCCGCGTGACCATGCATTCGGGTGTACCGGAAACAGCCGAAAAACCCGCAGACGATATGCAGCTCTCCATGGGTCCGTTTGTTCTGGACATGCGCGGACGCACCCTCACAAAGCAGGGTGAGCACATCGAGCTTACACAGGTGGAGTTTGCGCTCATGGAGATGTTCATGAAAAACCCCGGACTGGCATTTGGGCGTTCGGACATACTGCGTCACGTCTGGGGAGACGACTATGACGGCGACGAGAAGATAGTAGACGTAAACATCAGACGTATCCGTATAAAAATAGAGGACGAACCCTCCTCCCCCAAATACATCCAAACCCTATGGGGTTTCGGCTACAAGCTAATAGTAAGCGGTTAAATCAATTCCGATTAACCATTAATCCAAAAAGGGGGTGTGTAACCTGATGAATATACTAGTCGCATCCAGCGGATACAATAAAACAATCACGGCTGTGGACTGCTGCGAGATAATCTCGGCGGCGGTCTCACAGGTATACCCCCATGCGGACATTCGCCGCCTGCCTGTGGCGGATGGCGGGGAGGGGACTATTGCCCTTGTGTCGGAGTATGTGGATACCGAGCTGTCCCCTGTCATGGTGACAGGACCGGACGGTGAGCCTGTGGAGGCGGTTGTGGCGTTTCTGTCGGACGGAAGCGCACTCATAGAGCTGTGCGGAGCGTCGGGAATAGAGCTTTTAGACGAGCATAAGCGTACCCCTATGACCACTACGACCTATGGCACAGGCGAACTGGTGCGCTATGCCCTGGACTGCGGCTGCCGAAATATCATTCTGGCACTGGGTGATTCCGCCACCAATGATGGAGGTACTGGGATGCTATCCGCTCTGGGCGCTTCGCTTCTCGATAGTAAGGGACAGGAGCTGCCGCCGGGTGGTCAGAACCTTACACGGCTTCATTCGATTGATTTAAAGCGGTTTGATACGCGTATAAAGGAATGCCGCTTTACGGTACTCACGAGCACCATGACCACCCTGTTCGGCGAGCAGGGCACGTCCTTACTGTTCTCTTCCTACAAGGGTGCTACCGAGAATGAGGCGAAGCTTCTGGACAGTGCCATGCGCCAGTTTGCTGGTGTTGCGACGGATGCTTTAAAATCCCAGCTTGTTATGGGTTATGCGGAGCTTCCCGGCGCTGGCTCGTCGGGCGGGACAGGGTTTGCGCTCATGAGCTTTTGCAGAGCAAAGGTTATTAATGCCGTACCATTTCTTCTGGATATGATTGGCTTTGATAATATGTTAAATGATATAACCCTCGCTGTAGCGGGTGAATGGTATGTTAACCCCAAAACGACACTCACCAAAAAGGGCGATTTTCTCGCTGCAAGACTTCTGGCAAGGGACAAACAGCTGGCTCTTCCCTTTGATTTCATTAAGCTTCAGCCCGCCCATATGAGCGACCATGAACGGCTGTCCCGCGCCACTATTGCCAGTCTCGCCGGGACTAACAGGATATAGGAGTATTTA
>CAYSTR010000337.1:0-3803 GCA_964433745.1 uncultured Oscillospiraceae bacterium
TTCCCGCAAGACGAAAGCTTTAACATAATAAACGAGACATTAAGAGCAGATAAAAAATGAGCTGTTAAAATTTTTTATTTTAATCTTTCCTTATAGGTATTGTCTAACCTAAATAAAGAAACTGCACCTACATAGTTAGTTTTTCATCTAACCTTGAGGTGCAGTTTATCATATATTTCTAATAAATCAGTTTAACTGCATTATTAAACAGCATATTCTGCCGCTGATAATCGGTGCAGTCAGCCTTTACAATCTTCAATAACGTGCTGGAAAGGCAAAACAGCGGGTACTGTGAACCGAATAATATCCTTTCGGACGGAACTGTCTCTAGAAGCTTATCAATGGCAAAGAGATTATTCTTTAGTCCCGATGTATCAAAAAACACATTAGCATCATTCTTTGTTCGTTCCCATATGAGTAACACCTCTTCACTGCGCACACAGGTGAATATAATAGGCATTTCCGGAAACCTAAGTGCCAATTCCGCCGCAGTGTTCGCATCAAACGGTGCGGAACGGAACATATATTCGAGCCGTTCATCCTCTAACCGCGCAGTGTACACAAGCGGAAGCTTATGATAGTGTACCGCTTCGCACACACTTATAAGCTCGGAGCAGTCGGATAAATAGCCATGATACCCCGGATATATGCGTACCGCCGCCGCAGACAGCCGAGAAACTCCGCGCTCTACATCACGCACCGCGTGTACCAGCAGCGGATTTATCGTCATCGCTTGCTTATATGAGGTGTCTTTCAGCTCCTTATAAATTTCGGTGTCGCCCTCGAACGGATCGTTGTAGAATATTGCATTAATAGAGGAAACCAAACCGTGACTAATGCTGTTTTCCTTATGAATCGAGACCAGATCAGAAAAAGTATTCTTACGGATACGCCGAAACGGCCAGTGACCGGCGAAACAGTTGATATCTAATACTGACATCGTTTCCTCACTTAAAAAATAGATTTTCGGCGTTGCGCCACATTACCAGCTCTCGCCCCTGCTCATCCAGATTAGCTTCCAGAACTCGTCCTAGATTGGATAGATACGAGCCGGGAGCGGGCATATCCGTCCCGAACAACAGCCGTCCAGCGCCAATTTTTTCTATCGTATAATCGAGATCGTCACGCCTGAACAGTGTTCCAGACATATCGGTGAAAACATTCTCATAATCCATGACCGCTTTTATACCGTCATAACAGTTTGCACCCAGATGCGCCATGATTATTTTAAGCTTAGGGAAACGTTCCGCCAGCCTTGCAACATGTACGCCTGTGCTTTCGTGCGGGAGCTGTCCCACCGCCTTGTGAAAAGCATGAACCAGCATGGGTGCATCCCGCTCGATACACGCCTCGGCAACCGGATATACAATTTCGTCGTCACAGGTCTGCGATACCCACAGCTTTACACCGGACACGCCATGCTCCTCAAACCCGCGCCTTATCACATCCATCGTGTCGTCATTCCGCGGGTTTACATAGACATATCCTCTGATAACACCCGGTTGCTCGCGCATAAATTTATATAACGCTTCGTTGCAGCCGGTTATATCATCCTTACCCGGATAGAACAGTTCACCGTCAATAGATGAAACATACACACGGTCAATAGAATACCGCTCGCAGGCTGTCATAATCTCGCGCTTGTGCAGCTCATAGCTTCCGGTCATGATGTGGGCATGTGCGTCAATAATCATGCCTTTGCTCCTGCTTTATATCCGTCAAGCCTGTAAAGGTCAGGTCCCACAGAGGCATACAGTGCTCCGTCACTTACAGCTGCGGCATATACTCCATGGAAGAAAAGCTCCCTTTTGTTGCCCTTGGGACATGCCACACGTCCTGTGACCTCGCCTGTTTCGGGCTTTACAAATATAGTTTCGTCTATGTCGAACACGGCTATGGTGTCCTCGTTTACACACAGCATAGTCTCGATAACGCCGTCCTCATAAAGCTTTAGTTTAACCGTGTCTAACGGAGAAAGCTCCATTGTTTCTGCGTCAATCCTATACAGTATCTCGCCTACCTGAACAACACCAAAGCGTCCCGCAAAGGCAAGTCTACCCACGCGCACACCTGCATCAAAGGTACGCTTAAACACCAGATTTCCGTCAAAATCCACCGCGCATACGCTTAACGGATCGGTGGTATTCGGCAGTCCGTTTGCATGGTTATTTGTTGTAAACCATGTATATCCGCCGCTAATGTCAAGACCAAATATACCGGTCTGCGGTACAATGTTTTCATACACGCTAATAGAATTGTCGGCGGTGTTCCATTTTGATATAGCTTGACCGCGTTTTCCGTATTCAATAATCCAGCCAGTCCATATGTTGCCGTCCTTATCCAGTTTGCTCTTTGTATACGGACGGATGTAGGCAGGTCCTACCGGGTGTATGCTCATGGGATTAATATTTTCTCTGGCAGCCCAGGGTTTAGCCGGATCATATACAATGTGCTCGCCTCCTGCGTATGCGGTATTGTATATCTTACCGTCCTTTGCAACCATGCCGTAAACCTCTCCGCCGCAGCGTGAGATACTCTTTGTGTTCTTATATTCATCTTTCTTAGGGTCAAAGCTGAATATCGTCATACCAAACGAGCTGGCTCCCCATAAAAGACCGTTTTCATCTGAGATAAGCTCATGGATAAAGGTTCTTGGGGGGTCGGCATCAATGTCAATGAACTCTGCCTTCTTAGTTCCCTTTTTAATCAAGAACATCTCTTGAGCCTGTACACCCACTATGTCACCATTGTCCATATAAGCGGACACAAATGCAAGACCATCCCCTAAAACCTCTTTAACTGCTGTGCGTGAATCGTTGTCGCAGTGCTCCTTGAGCTTTCTTGCAAGCTCATATTTTTCAGCATAGCTGTCTAGTTCACCCACAGGTATAGCTTCGGGTACTAGCTTCTCACCGGTATAGGGGTCTAGTATCTCGAAGGTCTGATCATTTGTCGTGCAGACAAACTGTTCACATGTCATGAACACACCGCACTGACGTCCGCCGAACTCGTGGGTGTATGTTCCTGAAGAAATATCATAGGAGGTCACACGTTTCGCCGCAAACACCGAGTTTATGTAGACCTTTCCGGGCACACCGGTGTATATCGTGCGGGAGTAGTTATTACCCTCTTCCTTTGATACCTTACCCAGATCGTGAAGCATATGTGTGGATGGATCATATTTTAGAAGCTTGTCGCCCGGCCATGTGCCGCCGTAGTAGCATCCGTCACTGCCCTTTACTAGATTCCATATATATTCCTCGCTCTCGACTCGCAGGAGCGGATACCATTCACGCTTCAATAAATCAAAACGCTGTAAACTGCCATAATAGTTACATGTACCCAGAATCAGAGAACCGTCATCATGCTGAATAAGCGCCCACGCTCCCGCATCTGCTACAAACGAATATGCTTCAAAACTGCGGTTATAGTAGTCAGCTATGACAACAGCACCCTTATCGCCTTGGGAGATACATGCAAACGCAACCTTTTCACGACCATCCTTAGGGTCGGTTATGCGAATAAGTGAGAGCGCACTAAAATTTCTGCAAGGATTTCCTACTTTAATGTATTCCATGACTGCTCCTTTTTATCCCTTGACGGCACCGGTTATGATGCCGTGAATGAAGTACTTTTGAAAGAACGGATATACTGCGAGGATGGGTAAGACGGTGATAAATAACGCCGCCATCTTAAAGCTCTCGGGGTGTATAGCTGTTTTAAAATCTATTGCACCGGCAACGGCATTAAGCTTTTCGGTGTTTGCGAGATCGTTTAATGGCAGAGGCCAACACAGAAAAGCT
>CAYSTR010000338.1:0-3800 GCA_964433745.1 uncultured Oscillospiraceae bacterium
GGACAGTCTGTATGTGCGATGACCATAGACCAGCTGCTCTTAGGCGGACGATACATTATCAAGCTCGATGTGGAGGGAGCGGAATATGCCGCTCTCACCGGAGGAAAGGGCATAATATCACAGTTTAAGCCAAAGCTTGCGGTATCCGCATACCACCGCTGTGAGGACTATGTAGCACTCCCACGCTTTCTCTTGTCACTAAGAGAGGACTATCAGCTCTTTTTCAGAGCATACCCATATATTCCCGCATGGGATACTATGTTCTATCTGCGTTAGGAGCGAGAACCTCCATTAGCTTTTCAAGGCTTTCATTTTTATTTCTACTCACAGACATGGTGTACTGCGATACCTCACGGTAGAGCGGCAGACGTTTTTCATACATGGCTTCCAGCCGCTCTCTGTTATTCGACAGTGGGCGGTTTTCTGTTGCCAACTCATCAATCGGTCGTTCAAGAAAGATGACCACACCATTCTGCCGCATTGCCATGCGGTTAATAGGTGAAAGCACCGCACCGCCGCCGGTTGCTATCACCCGATGTCCCAAAGAGCACAGGGACAATACGACCTCACTCTCCAGCTCACGGAATGCCTGTTCGCCATCCTCTGTTATAATCTCGCCGGGCGTTTTTGCTGTACGTGCTTCTATTTCGCTGTCGGTGTCGCAAAACTCCAGATTCAGCCGACTGGCAAGCGCTTTTCCTATAGTGCTCTTGCCGCACCCCGGCATACCAACTAGGATAATGCTGCGCGCCCCCGATTCGACCTTCTGCAATACCGTCTCTATCTTTTCATCGTCGGCAGTATTGCCTCTGTCAAAAAATAGATTGTGCGCATACACCGCCTGCGCCACGAGCATGGAAAGCCCTCCGGAAGCGTTAATTCCGCGGCTCTTAGCTTCAAGTACGAGAAACGTATTAAGCGGATTATATATTACATCCAAAACAGCTTGAAGCTTGATAAAGCTGTGAAGCGAGACAGGCAGCTCGCCGTTTTTCGGGAACATGCCTACAGGTGTGGTGTTTATGAGGATATCGCTGTCATAGTGGCGGTTTATACTCTCGTAGGTGTGCTCACCGCTTCTTGACAGGACTATAATCTCACGAGCACCAGCATCCTGTGCGACACAGCGGACGGTTTTCGATGTCCCGCCGCTGCCTAAGACGAGCACCTTTCTGCCCTCAAAGCAGACACCCGCACGTTTAGCCATATAGGAAAATCCGGCATAGTCCGTATTGTAGCCGAAAAGCTGTCCTCCGCGATTGACAATCGTGTTCACACTGCCTATCTTTTTCGCGGCTTCATCCAGTGTACAGTATGGAATAACCGTCTGTTTATATGGAATGGTCACGTTTATCGCCTTATAATCCGCACTTTGCATGAACGCGTCCACCTTGTCGGGCGGCAGCTCCTTTAGTTCATACTCACTGTTACCCAACAGGCGGTGTACAATGAGCGAATAGCTGTGAGAGAGACGTTCTCCTATTAATCCGTATGTCATAACTCGTAATAACACCCCAAAAATACGAACTTCTCGCTCGACCCCTCCAGCTGTGCAAACAGGTCAAACACAGCGCTGTCGTATACAGATATGTCCAGGTCAAAGTAGAACATGAACTCAAAATCGCTGTCTGGAAGCGGGCGGCTCTCTAGCTTTGTCAGATTTATACCGAGTGACGAGAATCTTGCCATGAGGTGATATAGTGAACCTGGGCGATGGGGGAGTGTCATCATGAGGCTGACACGCCTTGCCCCCGGATAAATCTCCAACCGCTTTGTTATACATATGAATTTTGTGTAGTTGTTATCGCTGTTTTGCACCTTATCTGATACGACATCGAGATTATAAAGCTCTGCACAGCTAAGAGAGGATATGGCGGCAGAATATCTGTCCTCCGACTCCGCTACCTGTTTTGCGGCGGCGGCGGTGTTCTCACAGGGAATGACGGTCACTTTAAGGTTTTTTAGATAGTCACTGCACTGCGCTATCGCTTGCTCATGCGAATAGACTGTCTTAATCTCGGACAACTTCACACCGGGCTTTGCCAGCAGTACATGGTTTATCTTCAGCTTATAGCTCTGGGCAATAAAGAAGTTGTACTTCTTCATGAGATCATAAACAGCGGTAACCGAGCCATGCAGACTGTTCTCGATGGGAAGAATGCCGTACTGGCACATACCCTTGTCTACAGCGGCAAACACCCCCTCGAACGTGCCGAAATACATGATAGAGGGGCGCACAAACATCTTGTCACACGCCGCTGTGGAGTTCGCGCCCTCGATACCCTGACAAGCCACCACCGCGCTCTTGGGGAACACCTGCGGGGTCTCTTCAAGAGCCTTTTTTATCTGGTCGGAAATCCGTGAACCGGTGTGAACAAGGTTGCTCTGGTGTGCCTTTGAAAGGTCAAATATGGTGGTATACAGTATCTTAGTGTATCCCGCTGTCGTGTCGTCCTGGTTCTCGGTCAGACGGTTTATTATCTCACGTTCCCTTGCCGTATTGAGGATGGGAAGCCCCGCCGCAATCTTCGCCCTTGCCACCTCACCGCACAGCTCCAGCCTTTTCTCAAACAGGCTCACTATCTCGTTATCTATGGCATCAATCTGGGTTCTTATCTCATTTAGCTCCATGTATCGTTCCTCCTATCAGCATATCATATAAAACTATCGCCGTCACCGCTTCCACGCAGGGTACAGCCCTCGGTACTAAGCAGGGGTCATGCCGCCCCTTAATCGTAAAGGTAACATCCTCCATGGTGGTAAGGTTCACCGACTGCTGCGGGCGGTAGATAGAGGGTGTGGGCTTGAATGCCACCTTTAGCATAAGGGGCATTCCGTTGGTTATCCCACCCATTATCCCGCCGGAATTGTTTGTGCGGGTTTTTACTCTGCCGTCATCCGCGTAAAAGCTGTCGTTACTAAAGCTTCCGCACATACGGGATACATCGAACCCCGCTCCAAACGACACACCCTTTACAGCGGGTATACCAAAGAGCCCATAGGACAATCGGCTCTCCACATTGTCGAACATCGGTTCACCCAGCCCGACAGGCAGTCCCGCAGCGGCGCACTCGACTACACCCCCGACAGAATCGCCCTCTCCTGCAATCGCTTCCATGAGTGAGCGCATACGCTCCCCGGCACTGCTGTCGAGAACCGGCAGCTCATGCTCTGCCAGTTCCTCCGAAAATGGGTCGAGCGGATTAAACGGTCTGTCGCACTCACCGCCTATTGAGAGGATGTGCGCTTTTATAGATATGCCTTTTCGTTCGAGAATCTGCATACACACAGCTCCTGCAAAGCACAAGGGCAGTGTCAGACGACCAGAAAAGTGACCGCCGCCGCTCACATCATTGTAACCGCCATGCTTTATGTGCGCGGTATAATCTGCATGTGACGGACGCGGGATTACCTCTATGCTTTTGTAGTCACCGCTTTTGACATTACTGTTTTCAAACACAGCACAGAGCGGTGCTCCGCATGTTATTCCATCCACAAGCCCACTTAGTATCTCTGGACTATCGCTCTCACGTCTGGCGGTAGAATATCGGTTCTTTCCGCCCGCTCTGCGTTCAAGAAAAGAAATAATTTCTGCAAGGTCAATCTGCTCACCGGCGGGCAGACCGTCCATGACCACACCTAAACCCGCCGAATGAGACTGTCCGAAGATCTGCACCCTTATATTATTCCCCAGCATGGATGACATGAATATCTCCCCCCAACGCTTTATAATCCTCAAAAAACCCCGGATATGACTTGTTTACAGCTTCTGAACCTGTAATTGTGACCGTTCCGGTACA
>CAYSTR010000339.1:0-3780 GCA_964433745.1 uncultured Oscillospiraceae bacterium
CACCATAACCCAGAAGCACACTGCATATCTGGAGTATACTCGACAGTACCATCGCCTCCCTTGTGTACACCGCACCCACAAGCACCCTGCCGAACGAGGCAAAACCGCCCTGTGACACAAGCTTTGCGGGAGCTGATTCTATAGGTTCATTCAGACGGGAACACAATTCACGCGTATTAACATTGAGGATGTGTACACACTTTTCATCTATATCAAATACATCCGCCACCTTATAAGGGGTAATGTTGGGATCGAGCGTGGAGATATAGACGTTGAATCGGGCGTCGGTAAGGGACTGCATAGCCTCTGCCACATCGGGGTCGCCATTATAGCTTATAATAAACATAGCCGTCAGCTCGCCGGTGGTGGAGAGGTAGAGAATATCCCGGCCGCCGTTGCGGTATTTCGCTTCATAGTCCGCAGAAGAGACGTATATGCCGTGGTTTATCATAAATTCGCGCGTACCCACAAGTATACGTCGCGAATTGACCCATCCGCACACACCGAGTCCATTCTCGAAGGTTACATTGTCCACGGCGCGCAGCATGTCGGTTCGTCCCTCTATAACCTGCATGAATATCTGTGACAGTGTACCCCCCGCCGGACATACCATGCTCGCCGCATCAAGTATGGCATCGTCTATGCGTGTTCCGCCAAAGGTCTTGATACCGTGGAGCACCACTGTTCCCTTGGGGAACAGCTCGTCCGCCGTCACGATTGTCGCCGAAACCGGGTAGCATTCGTCGATAGCAGACAGTCCTGTAACCGTTCCGCCTACCGATCTTAGTGAGGATGTAAGCCTGTGCATGATGATGGATTCCGACAGTACCCCCGCTAAAGGCGCACTGACCGCCAATGTTGACGTGACAGCGATAAGCACTGTGTACCAGTCATAATATTTTAGATAGGCGATTACACCAAGAGCCAGAGCGCCTAAAAGCGCAATGGGGCAGAGTATACTGTTTATGGCGTCCTCACGGTCGTCGTCAAATGCGTTTGAGAGAAAATCCGTCAGCCTCTTGGCTTTTACCGGAACTGACAGCAGAGGAGGAGAACCGTAGCTTCCCTCGGTGAGCGCCCTTGAAATGTTATCAGATAGAATCATGCCGGAATAGAGCTTGTTTCCCTCCATAATCTGATAGCTCTTTCGTATGCGGTAGACACGTGCAAGCTTACCCAATGTGTTGAACATCAAAGCTAAAATGGCAAGGGGAACATACAGATGCTCTGCATATAAAGGGCTCGTCAGCTTGAAGAACGACAACACCACTGTCTGTACCATGGCAAACACGCTAAACAGTGCAACCATGGAGTCCTCACTGGCCTTTAGCTTTATGAGGTCAAGAAGACCGCCCAAAACCGTCTGGTAACATATACATACCGCAAATATGAGCGCCATGAGGTTTGACAAGGCGTAAATCATGGGGTCATTGCCCAGAGTCAGCACCGCCGGGATGGATATTATGCCGCGGTTACCCATATAGATATACCATGCCGCACCCAATGAAAGAAGCGTGACGATAAATCTTAACCACAGCACCATTATAGAGGAGCTGATATCCTTGGTGATGTAGTAAGGGTCGTCCTCGTCTATTTCGTCCTCGTCGGAGGGTGCTGCTTTTGCCGCCGCTTTTATGGGGGTTACTCTCGTATGCTCCTGGTCGATGCCTGTACGGTCATTCTGCCCGTCACCGAACAGCGAGAAGCGGCCGGTGTCCTGCTTTGGTTTAGCAGCCGGTCGGTCGAACTCGATAAATGTATCCTCGTGTATCTTTTTTTCGGGGAGCGGCTCGCTCATGCCCTTGACCTTGGCAAAAACCGCCGGGTCGGGTATAAATTTAGAGGTGTTGAATGCCGATTCCGTACGGGCGTTTCTGACAGCTCCGTCGGACGGCGCTCCTGTGTGCGCATTGGGAATCTGCTTGCGCTTTAGTATGTCGCTTAGGTTATATATCTGTTCGTCCATTCTTATGCACCTCCCATATCGTTAGCTGGGAACGGATGTCAACCCGATTTGATTATTGACCGTTCACGGCAAGCTATTCATCATTTCGCTCAATATAATGCCCGCCGCCACCGACGCGTTTAAAGAACCCACCTTGCCGCGCATGGGTATTGTAACGAGAAAATCACAGCTCTCTTTTATGAGCCTACTAATCCCCGCACCCTCACTACCGATGACAAGTGCCTTGCCACCGTCATACTTCTGGCTTTTGTAGCTTGTTCCCTCGGTGTGAGCACCGTATATCCAAATACCCTTTTCCTTTAGCTCCGCAATAGTCCCCGCTAGATTTCCCACTCTTGCCACCGGCATAAACGCCACCGCGCCTGCCGATACCTTCGCGACAACCGCACTGAGACCCACACTTCTGCGTTTTGGGATTATGACGCCGTGTACCCCGAGCGCCTCGGCGGTACGTATGATTGCCCCCAGATTATGAGGGTCTGTAATCTCGTCACAGATGACAATAAAGGGGGGCTGCCCCTTTGCTTCTGCTATACTCAAAATGTCTTGAACCGATACATATGCCTGTGCCGCACAGGTGAGTATCACTCCCTGATGGCTGCCCGACGGCCACATGGAGTCAAGCTTCGATGAGGTCACTTCCTTAATGACCGCGCCGCGCTCCTTTGCCATGGCAATAATACGAGCCACTGCCGGGGAACGCTCCCCGCCCGCCACAAACAGCGTGTCCACTGCTCGGTCAGACCTCAATGCCTCTAGTATCGGGTTTCTGCCCGCTATAAAATCTCCGTTTTCCGACTGTTCCACCCTCTTCTTACGGCTTTATCGCCGCTTCTCAACTAATTATAGCATATTTTAACAATCTTTGCACCGTTATTTATTAATATTATTTAAACATTTCGTAACATAAAACGAAAAACCGCCCCCAACATATGGGAACGGCCTAATAATCACATAAATTCTACATAAAAAGGACAAATGCACTCGTCACAGCCGCACCGAATGCCGCCGCCGCTCCCAGCTTTGCCACCCAGAGAACTGTATCCAGATAGTCCCGCTTGACCGGCTGCGGATCCAGGGTCTCAATATATCTATCCGCCTGTTCTTTAAGTAAAGCCGCACCCTGTGTCCGTTTGTCGTGGCGTACGACAAGGATAGCACGCTCAAAATAATCGTTTTCGGTATTTGTGATTTCTATTATCCGCTTGTTTACACCACGCAGCATAATTCCTCCCGCGCAAGGACAATAAAATGGATTAGGGTTTGTCCCCGCTCTCCTTGCAGTAATATTTTGGACATTTAAAAGGAGAATTATACCTAGAATATTTTCAAAAAAATACACCCGGAAAACAAACGATTCCGGGTGCATTGTACTATTAAATATGTAGACTCTCTTATGCGCAGAAGGAAGCGGCTGTATCAGCAGCAGAAGCCGCATCTGATGTATAAGCGTCAGCGCCTATTTGCTTGCAGAAGCTGTCTGTTACAGGAGCGCCGCCTACCATAATCTTAACCTTGTCGCGAACGCCAGCCTTAACAGCGGCCTCAACAACGTCCTTCATAACGCCCATTGTGGTTGTAAGAAGAGCAGAGCAGCAGATAATCTGGCAGTTTTCGTTGATAGCGCACTCAACAAACTTCTCAGCAGAAACGTCTGTGCCAAGATCAACAACCTCAAGACCCTTGCCCTCAAGCATCATCTTAACAAGGTTCTTGCCGATATCGTGCAGGTCGCCCTTAACAGTACCTATGCAAACCTTGCCCTTAGCCTTTACGCCGGCAGCAGCCAAAAGCGGACGGAGAAGCTCTGTTCC
>CAYSTR010000340.1:0-3777 GCA_964433745.1 uncultured Oscillospiraceae bacterium
GCTGAGAGAATGGAGGCGCAGATGCAGACGAGCAGACGGGGAGGCAAAGAGAGAGAGGGGGGGGGAGAGAGAGAGGGAGAGAGAGAGAGAGGGGGGGAGAGGGGGGGGTGAAGAACTCGAAGAAAACAAGAAGAGAAAAGGTGTTTCCGGCTTTGAATGGTACTTAGAGCATAACTTTTTCACATTCGATTCAATGGCGCGGATCTTAAAGGACATTGAGGACACCGTTGATGCGTTGATTACTGGAAAAGAGACCGAATACACCCAAAAACTGAAAATCAAGAGGGGCACCGCAACCTACCAGTTGGTATATGCGAAAAACCTAAACGAAGAAGAGGTCGCAGAGTACAATGCCAACAGACCCACAGAGGATGATACCGAAGTGGCACTCGTTGTTGATTTTTATCAGCGTTTCCTCTACCGAATGGAATATATGATGAAAGTCGGCAAAGAGAAGGGGTACAATTTGATATCTTTTATGGGGTCCTAATACACACACAGAGGGTTTCACTTTTCGCTCTATGGTTTCATTTTTGAGTGAAACCAAATGAAACCAGTTGAAACCGTATCATTTTTATCAACTGTTGCCAAGGAGGTAAGCTAAGATATCTATGCTGCATACATGGAGGTTATGCCGGGTGACATCGCTTTAATCAGCCAAAAGATTTCCGAAATGGCTAATGAATACGAAAAAGGGAATGCATAAGCATTCGGGGCTGTACCATTTATTTGGCACAGCCCCTTTTTTATGAATGTATAATTACATTAAATCTATCCGTACGGTTATCAGGTATCTCCAGTGACTGCACCGCATCCTTCCAGATTATTTCGGTACAGGTGCAGAATTACTTAAATATAGAATTTGTTCACTTGAATTTTGCCATATTAGTCATATCCTCGAGGCAGCGGTATATACGCCCACAATGCTGAGGGTATATATGTCCACAATATTTTACTATAGAGCTCAAAAGTTGAATTTGATTATTACAAAAAAAGGAGTATAATAGAAATAAGTAACACAAGCGAAATAGCTCGGAAGAGCTATGACGAGGAGATGATATATTGATAAAAATTGCATTATGCGAAGATGAAATAATCGCTCTTGAAGACTTGAAAGAAAAGGTTACAAGTTACATATTACATAAGAATTTAGAATACAGCATCACACTTTTTCTAAGCGGTGATGCACTTCTTGCCTGTGTAGATTACTATGACATCATCTTCCTTGATATTAAAATGAATGGTACAAACGGTATGGAAACAGCGAAAAAATTACGGCAAAAAAAAGATGAAAGCAGTTTAATATTTGTAACCTCACTAAAGGAATATGTATTTGATGCCTTTGACGTTGGTGCAGTAAATTATTTATTAAAGCCTGTTGATGAACGAAAGCTTGTGAACACAATGGATAAAATAATCAACCGTATTGTAAAAAGCGGCAATGAATTTCTTCTGCTTCAAGTAGGTCATGAAATTAAAAAGTTAAAGCTAGAAGAGATATTTTACGCTGAGGTTTTAGGTCACAAGGTGTTTATCTATACTAAAAACGGCATAGAAAGCTTCAATAAAAAAATTGAAATATTAGAATCCGAGCTAAACGAAAACTTTTTTAGATGTCACCGCAGCTATATTATAAATTTTAAGTATGTGAGAAGCTATTCACAAGGCTTTGCGGTACTAACCACCGATGAAGAAATTCCCGTGGCAAAGCGCCGCGGGCAAGAGTTCGCCAAAGCATTACTGCTTTATCAGCGAAAGGAGGTGCGGTAATGGCACATTTTTTCGCTTCTTCCGATGCTTTTTGGAACGAGTTTATCGTCTATTTTATCGTGCTAAGCGGGGCTTTAGCCTTTATTGAGTTTCGGTTTTTATTTCGGTTTCTAGGCTTAAAAATACATATATTTAAAGCTTTCTTGGTTTTTCTTGCACTCTACTATGTGATATCAGCGGTTTGCATAGAGTGGAGTATTTCAGAGCTGGCAGAGCGGTTTGTTTACTTTGCTTTTTTGTCACTCTTTGCTTATTTTTTAGGCAAAGCACAAAAACAAAAAAGCCTTTATGTTTCATTGACGGGCGGACTGTTAATTGTAACTGTTTTGACCTTATGCGATGGCATTATAGCTCCGGTGGTGCATTTACTGCCAAGCTTTGGTGTGTTTGATAATAGAACAATCTTTATAATTTCTGACATTTTGCTAACCGCTCTCACATTGCTGCTGCCATATTTTGTGCTTAGAGCAATCGGGCATTATCTTCGTATTGAGCAAGAAAGTAAACTCCCATTTTTATTTATACTTTTTGTACCGCTCACTCTGCTTATATTGTTTTCCCAAACAATTTTTGATGTAGGGTACAAAAGTGAAATGGAGATTATAGATAAAAGGGCAGTATCGGTATTTAATAATTATCAAATTCTACTCGTTTTTTGCTTCTCGTTTTTGTGCCTTTTTGTAATACTGTTCAGCTATAAAAAGGTATTAGCACAGTTAGCAGAGCAAAAGCACAAGACTTTATTAGAAAGTCAGCTTAGCGCACAGCAGATTTATACCAAAGAAGCAAGCATTCGTTATGAAATGACTCGTTCCTTTCGGCACGACCTTAATAATCATTTCATTGTGCTAAGGCAGCTTTTAGAGAGCAACCAAAGTGCAAAGGCAGAAGCATATTTGCAGGAGTTTAGTAACGCTGCTGACAATCTGTCCTATCAAATCCAAACCGGAAATGCTCCGCTTGATGCTTTACTTGCCGATAAGCTGGCTCTTGCAAAGCAAGGCGGCATTAGTATAACTTTAAATGTAGACATTCCAAAAGATTTAAAAATCAATGACTTTGATTTGTGTGCGCTTTTTTTCAACGCCTTAGACAATGCCATAACCGCTTGCGGAGGTATCATTAACAGTGATAAATGGATAGATATTAAAGCAAGGAGAAACAGAGACTTTTTCCTTATTGATATTATGAACAGCTATGATAAAAATGCAAGGTCTAAAAAAGGAAGTGGAATTGGTCTTCAAACTATCAAGCTGATAAGTGATAAATATGGTGGCACAATGAATATAGATAAAGGAAATGATACCTTTATTTTGACCATTCTATTGTCATTGTGACCGTTCACGCAGTCAAAACTACCGTCTGCGCAGATATCATTATAGAGATGAATAATATACCGATAAGTTAACTGTACGGTGCAAAATATTTAATCTGGAGGTAAATATCGTGAATGTTGGAAAAACAACACCGAGCTTAGGCGTAGCGTACAGTAAAAACAACTCTGCTGATAAAATACAGGAGTTAGAAAGGCGTAAAAAGCAGCTAACGCAGGAACTAAAGCGAGTTAAAGAATCCCCCAAAGGTGGCAAGGCTCAGTCTGGAGAAGTAGAAAAAAGGGCGAAAGAACTGAGTAATCAAATTAATAGCATTGATGAACAGATTGCTGCCTTGAAAAATCAAAAGCAATCATCCTCTGATAAAGTCAAAGATGCAGATGGACTTCAAAAGGATAATTTATCAGATGATATAACGTCAATATTACCGGAAGCTAGACGGTTTGATGAATACATCAAGAGCGATGATGAGCCTGATAAACCGGATATTACATATCGTGTAGTAAGCGAGGATGGCAAGCTAGTTGTGAAGTTTAATAAAGGTCATGGTGAAAACAACAAGCAGCCGGAAGCTTTAGATGCTCTTATTGAGTAGATTTTTTGGGCGAGTAGAGTAGCGATTGCTAAAGTCAGCAGGTCAACTTTGTTGAGCCTTGAGACAAGCATTCGCTAC
>CAYSTR010000341.1:0-3769 GCA_964433745.1 uncultured Oscillospiraceae bacterium
TATTAAAATGCGGTGTATACATAAGTGATTGAGTTTCACTGCTGAGATATAGGTTGTTCATCAGCAATGTAGTGTTCTTATTGACCATTTCTATTGTTGTGCGTGCCTGTGCTAGTATTGACAGATTACTTTGATAGATCTTTTCTTGCTCATCACCCTGAAATTTTACAAAGACCAAAAACGATAACAAACAAATAGTCAACAGACACAAAGCCAATACATTAATAAGCAGCCGTCTAAAAAACACTCGTTTTAGCGGTAACCATTTAAACATACGTAAACGCCTTTCGTAGAAATTAAACAACAATAATATAAATCATTATTTTATTTTAGCATCTGTTATATGATGTGTCAAGGATTTGGTAATTTTATAAAAAAGCGCTGTACAGCCTTCCCGAATATAAGAAACCTTTTTAAGTGTCGCACCGAATACCTAAAAGGATACTGGCATGTTAATAGGCAGACTGTTCATATTTTGAGAGCCTCATCCTTATAAATAGGGAGAATATACAAAACGCATATTAATTTTATACAGCCGCCACCTAATGAGTGACGGCTGTATAAGAAGCTTTATGATTGTATTTTGGCATAGAGGTCTACATCGGTAAGAACAAAGTCTAAAAATCTTTTTTCTGTTCGTTTTACAAAGAACACATCCGATATATAATATCCGTCTACATTGTCATAAATCTCTAAATCTCTGAAAAGCTTTTTTATATAAAACCGCAGCTCATGATCATTGTCTATAGCAATCGCAGCATAAATATTTGCGGGTGAATCCGGTTCTCCGTTGTAGCGTATCGCTATTTGATCCAGCATAAAGACCTCGGGCAGCTCTGCCGCTGGAGGGAAGTCGCTGGGATATACCCTATCCTTTATCAGCTGCCGGAAAGCATCGGTGGAAACTTCATCACCACGGTAGTGTGCCAGTAGCGTCTGCACAGCGGGCAGTATCTCTCTTTTCCACCTTAACGTGTTATAATATGCCGCTTCATATCCGTTCATCATCGTCATTGAGAAGTACACCGTCTCCTCCTTGCCGTTCTCCCATACTATATCGGCGAAGAAATTGTACACTCCCTCCTCGGTCGGCACTTTAATACGATAATCCTTATCGATAGGGTACTCCTTTTGCAATATACTGCCGCCACCTGCTATATATCTTAGATACAATGACTTGGGTTTCTCTTCAAAATCGAACTTTACATAAGCTCTGTCTGTTTCAATAGCCCATTCGCGGGCAAAGATAAACCCCTCCATATTTTCGAGTTCGCGAAGCATCGTGAGTACATCCTTGTCCTTATCGGTGCTTCTGCCAAACATAATGACTGTCGGTATGGTTGTCAGCGGATCATCAGTGATAATCGAGAAGTACGGACTATTATCCAGATGGATTTTATTCTCGATAAAAATATAATCATCCACCAGCCACCGCCCGCCCGATTTAACGACAGGGAAATCGATATAATCATACTCCGGAACATATGACGTATTATCCGCTTCAACAACATAACCGGGGTTGCGCACATATTTGACGGTAAAAACTATCCTGTCACTGCTCATCTCCTTTACCTGCATATCATCAAGCGCAGCGGAATAGAAATAACCTGTTTTATATGGTCCCAGACGGTACACCCTGCCGTTTTGCTTTACTATATGTGTTATGGGTGCGTTTTCAAGCATCTCCTTGCCTTTTGCGGTAAACACCTTATCGACTACTTCATCATAGTTTAGTATTTCCACAAATTCCGGTGCATCATTAATAATCCTGCTCCATTTCCCCATCTTAAACATGCGGTTATCGTCCACGTTATAGATCTCGTTCGCCCACATCCATAGTAGAATCATATCCCGCGAGATATCGTTGCCGGAGCTGTCCTTGACGCTTATATTACTATAATCCTTTGATTGATATGTGTTTGCCGCAAGAAAGTCATACAGTCCGTCACTATTATAAAAGCCGCTATGGATGGGTACTGCATCCGGTGCATCCTTAATGACAATGCTCTTAGCAATCTCGGTAAGCTGCTCGCCGCTGACCGCGCTCTCCTCAAACTGCACCGCTACGTATACAAGCAAGTCCTTGTTGTACGAAAGTATGGCGGGATACTCCCTAGCTATAGATTCAGCCGCCGACTTACCCTCCTCCAGCTGCACCACACTCAACCGGCATGTCGCGGTCTCGCCTGCTTCGGTTTCGTTTACAGGGGTATATGCATTGTCCCAATTTTCGACCGAACCTAGCATAAGCTCATTATACACCATACGGTAATAATTCCCGTCGGTGGTTTCATCGTATATCGTAAAGGTGTTGTAGGCGATATAGCCCTTGTATGTATTACCGCTATAAATATGCATAGGTGTAAACAGGCTGCTCCCGCTTTGTTCTGTGTCTTCCGGCTCACGGACAGTCCATCCGCGCGGCAGCTCCATTGTAACTGAAAATGGCTTTATATCATATTTGTAGACGTTGTACTCGGTCTGCCCGCCGGAGTAGGCGGGAAAGGTTACGGTTGTAGTCTTACTGCTGACTGGGTTTAGTATCAGCACAACCGAAACGATAATAAAAGCTGAAATAGCCGCCGCAATAACCCAGAACGCGGGTTTACGGTAACGAAGCACATGCTTTATGCGTCCTTTGGTGTCCCCCTCACCGAACGCCAGTGGTACACCGGCGACAATACGCCGTCCTGTGGCAAGGGACAAAAGCAGTGAGGAGTACTCCTTTTTTGTGTCACTGCCCAACTGCTTTATGACCGCCTCATCACACGACTGCTCCATGTCCCTGCCCGACAGGAAGAATGCCACCCACACAAGCGGGTTAAACCAGTGAATACACAGTACAAGGAAGCTAAAAAGCTTCATTATATGGTCAAGCCGCCGGATATGGGTTCGCTCGTGCAGCAATATATACTGTCGTTCCGATTCGGTGAGAGTGGACGGCAGGTAGATGCGCGGACGAAATACCCCCATGACAAACGGTGTGTGCAGACGTTCGCACTGGTATACATTACCGAAAAGACATAAAGCGCCGCGTAACAGACGCTTTAATCTTATAAGCGAAATAGCACTGTAAATAAGCAGTGCGGCCATGCCAAAAATCCAAACTGCTGTACCTATGCTTACCCATATCTGCAACGGATTCACACTGGTATGGGCGACAGGAGCGGGCAGTGAAGCGCTGATTGTCCTGTCTACAGCGGTTATTCCGGTGTTGACACGCGGGGTCGCGGAATAAACGATATCAGTAGGTACAGGTGCGGGGTTTGTGGGCAGCAGACTCAATACGCTCTCTAAGGAAAAAGGACAGACAAGCCGGAACAGCACTATTATCCATAGTGCATACGAAAACAGCTTGGGGGTTTTGTGTAATAGAAAACGCACCGCTATTACAGCCAGTATTACAATACCCGCCGTAAAGCTCATATTGAGGATTTGTAAAAACAGCTCTTCCATCCCATTCACTCCTTATGTGCGTCTATAAGGCGCTTGATTTCCTCTATGTCGCCGTCCGATATCTTGTTTCTGCGCGTAAAGGCGGCAAAAAACTGCGGCAATGAGCCGGAAAAATGCTCATGCAGAAACTGTTCACCCTGTCCGGCGGTAAACTCGTCACTGCTCATTAGTACTATAACTGTGCCGCCTCGATTTTCGAAGATACCTCGTTCACACAGGCGTCTTAGCATTGTATATGTAGTCGTGCGCTTCCATTCAAACGCGCTCTCACATAGTTCGGTCAAGCGGCGTGATGTCAGCGGTGCGTACTCCC
>CAYSTR010000342.1:0-3766 GCA_964433745.1 uncultured Oscillospiraceae bacterium
AAGCCCGCCGCCGAACGAGTCACCGCCGCCTACCCTGTCCACAATGTGAATAAGATAGTTCTTGGAGAAGTAGCTCCTTCCGTCTGTAAACAGCATTCCCGACCAGTCGTTGTCGTTTGCGTTTATACTGCGGCGCAGCGTTATTGCCACGCTCTTACAGCCATACTGCTCACTTATCTGCCGGGCTACATCTACATATCCCTCATTGTCCAGCTTGCCGCTTGTTACATCGGTGTTTGCAGGCTTTATGCCCAGCACAAGCTCCGCATCCTCCTCGTTTGCTATGCACACGTCAACATACTTCATAAGCCCGCTCATGACCTCTTTGGCACGCTCCGGTGTCCAGAGGTTTTTACGGTAGTTAAGGTCACAGCTTACGGTCAGCCCCTTAGCCTTTGCCGCCTTTACCGCCATTAGGCAGATGTCCGCCACATTGTCACCCAGTGCGGGGGTTATACCTGTGAAATGAAACCAATCTGCACCCTTTAGTATCTTATCCCAGTCAAAGTCGCCGGTGGAAGCCGCGCAGATGGAGGAATACTTGCGGTCATATATAACCTTGGACGGACGCTGTGATGCGCCCTTCTCCACAAAGTATATTCCTATACGCTCGCCGCCGTACACTATATCATCCGTATGTACCTCAAGACCTCTTAGCGAACCCACAGCCGCCTGTGACAGCTCGTTTTGCGGAAGCTTTGTTACGTATGAAGCCTCTATCCCAAAATTGCTCAGTGATACCGCCACATTGGCCTCTCCGCCGCCGTAGGACGCCTCAAATTTATCCGCCTGACGAAACCGCAGATATCTCTCCGGATTTAGCCTTAACATTAATTCCCCGAAGCAAACTACCCTCATGTATGTCCTCCTAATTTATATAAGCACCGGAAAATAGGTTTTTTACATATCCCGGAAGCTTGTATTTATGTCTTGATTATAGTATTTTGTGTAAAAAAAGTCAAGTGGTTTAGTTAATATTCCGGCAAAATCGGGTTACAGTAATCTAAAAAACCAAATATTTTTGTAAAATACAGTATATTTGTTGGGCTTTATAAAAAAATCTTATTGCATTTTTTTGCCATGGGGTGTATAATAGCTCTATATAGACTTGAATGTTGCGGAGGGTATGGGTATGGCAAACGACGCGAGAGGCAATATTTTGCTGGAGTCTGGAACTAATGAGATTGAGATAATGGAGTTTACTATCGACGGTAACGCATTCGGTATCAATGTGGCAAAAGTGGACAGGATATTGATGCCCGTTGCGATAAAGGAGATGCCCCACGCACACAGTGCGGTTGAGGGGGTTATAAAACCCCGCGACTCTGTTATGACTCTTATTAATCTGCCTAGATATCTGGGGCTTACCGAATCGGAGGATAAGGAGAAGAATCTCTTTATCGTCACTAACTTCAACAAGCTGAACATTGCATTCAGGGTGCATGGTGTGGTCGGAATCAGCCGTATCTCGTGGGAGGCTATCCAAAAGCCGGACAAGACTATTTACGGCGGAACAGAGGGTGTTGCCACCGGTCTTGCACAGATAGACGGACGTCTGGTAACCATACTTGATTTCGAGAGAATAATCGGAGAGATCGCCCCAGAGACTGCTATTCAAGTCTCCGAGATAGATAAGCTGGGGAAAAGATCCGCTATTGAGCACCACATCGTCATGGCGGAGGATTCGGTGCTTCTTGCCAGGATGATGGAGGAATGTCTGCACAAGGCGGGATACCGCAACGTGACACGGTTTGACAACGGTGAAGAGGCATGGAACTTCCTCTCCTCAATCCGCGACCGTGAGGATTTATATGAACAGGTCTCACTTGTTATCACGGACATTGAAATGCCGCGTATGGACGGACATCATCTTTTAAAGCTCATAAAAACCGACAAGCGCCTGGGTGTTATCCCGGTTGTCATATTCTCATCGCTCATAAACGATCAGATGTATCAAAAGGGTAAGCAGCTAGGAGCGGACGAGCAGCTCACAAAGCCCGAAATAGCACATCTGGTTGAGGTTATCGACCATCTTATTACAAAATCAAAGGGATAAGCCTTGACAATATCACCTTTAGGGGGTGGCTTTAACTGAAGCTAAGAAAAAGAATCATCAACATTGCACTGGCGGCTCTCTGCCTTGTATGCGTAATAGCCGCTGTGGCTGTTCTGCGGGGCGGTGTTGATAAGGCTCTTACCGACCAGAACTATATCTACCTCACCGAGGTATCGCAGTATGATAAGCTAAACGTGGCGGCTCGTCTGGATGATGGGCTTTCACTGCTTGCGTCTGCCGCCACCCGCTTTGAGGACGCGAATACGGATAGTTACAACACCGTACTTGCCGCAATAACAAAAAAAGAGACATTTAAGATGTTCTCACGTGTGTCCTTATTGCTCCCTAACGGCTCGGTGCTGGGTACAGCCTCCGATGCGGACAAATCCTTTATGGAGAGTGCTCTGGAGGGGTATTCCTATGTAACCGACACCTACATGTCGGAGGATAAGCTTTATAACATGTTCGCTGTTCCTGTGTATGACAAGGCGGGCCGTATCACAGCGGCTCTCTGCGCAGTGGTTCCGAACACCTATATTAAGGATTTGTTAAACTACTCCATGTTAAACGGACAGGTGTACAGCTATATAGTCAAGACGGACGGCAGGAGCATAGCCACAAGTGAGCACGCAAGCAGCGCCGGATATTTCGAGAACTTCTTCGACACTATAACGGCGGAGGATGAGCACATCCGGTTTATTAAGTCAGAGATGTCGGTGGGTAACACCGGTATCCTCAAGTATAAGGACAAGGATAAGGACAGCTTCGTCTGCTATCTCCCGCTGGGGATAAACGACTGGTATCTCATGACCATCCTGCCCCACGATGCGATATTAGGCTCAGTTTCAAGGATAATGGGGCTTTTCACCGGCACAGGATTATTCTTAGCTGTGCTTGCGGCGCTCATAATCGCTTATATCATATATCTGCAAATGCAGCGCAGCAAGAGCATCCGTCAGCTGGCATACTATGACCGTCTCACCGGCGCACCCAACATGTCACGCTTTAAGCAGTCCATAGAGAGCCTAAACTCGCAGGAATACTGCTATGCCGTGTTCAACATCAGCCGGTTTACGATTATCAATGAGCTGTTCGGGTACGAGACAGGCGATAATCTGCTAAAGGGTATGGCGGATATTATAAAAGAGACCGTAGGTGAGGGTGAGTACTACTGCCGACAAGGTACGGATACCTTTAACGTCCTCATTAAAAATAACGACAGTGCAAACGGACGCATAGAGCTTATACTCGACCGCATATCGGCACTACCGGTGCTCCCCGATCCGGACTTTAAGATAACGGTCAAAGCGGGTGTGTGCCAAGGGAGACTGGGACAGTCCTCTATTGCGGCACTGGGCGACAATGCGGCGGTGGCACTCTCTACAATCAAGACCTCACCGGGACGTATCGCCTATTATAATGACGAGATACAAAGCCGCGTGAAAAAGACGCACGAGATAGAGCGGGACATGGAACGCGCCCTCTACGACAGGGAGTTTCGCGTACTGCTGCAGCCCAAGTACGATTTAAGGACGAGTAAGCCTGTCGGTGCAGAGGCGCTTGTACGCTGGGAGCACCATTCACGGGGGCACATCTCACCGGGTGACTTTATCCCAGTATTCGAGCGCAACGGCTTTATTATCTCCCTGGATGCTTTCGTTCTAGACGAGGTGTGCAAGCGGCTTAGACAATGGCTGGACGAGGGCAAGA
>CAYSTR010000343.1:0-3756 GCA_964433745.1 uncultured Oscillospiraceae bacterium
CCGCAATATTCCCAGTGACAACCAACAAGGGTTTAAGTAAGCTGACAGAAAAATTGTTTACGACTACATTTATCTGTTGTGTGTAAAGCACACCTGCAACCTTGGCAATAGTATCATTAAACACCGCGACCATCGGAGTAAACCCTAGTATCATTGCAATCGGCATACCAAGAGCAGTTGCCGCCTGTTGATTTTTGGACATCATACCAATCGCCGCACCAAGTACGATAGAGCTTGCTGTGCCTGCTATCATGATTGTTAGAAACTTCATCATTTCTGTGCTTGTAAAGTCGCCGATTAATGCAAATGCCACTGCTGTAACCGTTCCGGCAAGCAGGAAGAATCCCCCTGTTCCAATCAAGTATTCGTGAGGCTTAACACCTGCTATTATGAGAAAACGCAGGCTTTTTCGTTCTATGTCCTCGGCAATAACCGCTGACACTGCGGTAACTAGTCCCATGCCTGCGAATATAGCTGCCATCATTGTAACAAACATATTATTTTGTATATCTTCATTGGGCTTTGCTATCAACTGGGTCATTATAAGTGCCACAACAGGAAAAATAATGAACATAACAAATACCGCCGGGTTCTTGAACATATCCTTTGCCTGCTTTAGAAAAACTGCTTTTATGTTTTTCATTCTAACTCTACCCCCGTTAGCTTTATAAATACCGCTTCTAAATCCGGCACAGTTTTAATTGCATTGTGCCGCGTACATATCTCGCTAGGAACTCCCTGCTCGACAATGGTGCCTTTGTGCAGCAATGCTACATGGTTGCAGAGTTTAATTGCCTCTTCCATGTTGTGCGTGGTCAAAACAATAGTTGCTCCGTTATCGCGCAAGGTTTCTATCAGCTTGTGGATTCCACGCGCTGTCGCAGGGTCAAGTCCGCTTGTGGGTTCATCCAGAAACAACACCTTCGGATTATGCAAAATCGCCCTTGCTAATGCCAGCCGTTGCCGCATTCCTTTGGAAAGTGCGTTGACAGGCTTTTTTGCCGCATCTTCAAGACCTACATTCCGAAGTGCTTCGATGGATTTCTTGCGGGAGATTCCATAAATATCTGCAAAAACATTAAGGTTGTCAAGACAACTTAACCGAACATACAATCCGTCTGCATCAAGCATAAGCCCAGTTTCCAGAAGTGACGCACCTGTATCAAAGCTGCCGCCGTCAGCGTCCAACTGCCTTGTCAATATGTTGATTATCGTAGTTTTGCCTGCACCGGATGGTCCCAGCAACCCGAAAATTGTCCTATCTTTTGCTTCAAAGGTTACATCGGACAACACTGTCTGCGAACCGAATCGCTTAATGACACCATTCATTTTAATCACTGTTCTACCCCCTCAAACGGATTTACACCAATATTTGTAAAATATACTTCAAGTGCCTTTGTGATATAGGACTCTGCCACCGCCCATTTTTCATTCCAACCATCACCCAAGCTGTTAATGTTGTCCGCAACCTTCATAAGCTCTGGCAGAAGTGTCATATCTCCCCCGGTAAACTCCATTACCATATCCCACCATTCTTTAGCTAAAAGCTGACCTTGTTCGCTTTCAGGTGATATGCAGTTTGTGATAAATTCCATCACCTCATTCAAAAGTCTTTTCATTGTATTCGTAACTGCTAAACCGCTTTCTTTGTCAAAGCGACCACGAATATGGTCAAGGGTTTTGTCATTAAAGTGTTTAATAACTCTGTAAAACTCATTCTTCATTTGCAGATTTACTACTATATCGGCATATTTTTTCCAGTTGACTGTTTCCATGTGAGTTGTTTCAGCTTTTAATTTCTCAATTGCAAAAAGAGCCTCCGATAAAGCAGCAATCTTATTTCGTAGTGCATCCGCTTGTTCTTCAAGCGCATTTGCCACATCAGCCGGTGTATCAAGTGATATTAATCTCCCCTTAATATCTTCAAGAGAGAACCCTAAATACTTCATTGATAGTATCTGGTGTAGCTTTACCATGTCCTTGTCTGTATAAAGCCTGCGGCCGCCTTCACTTTCAGCTGATGGCGATAAAACGCCTTCTTTGTCGTAGTATTGTAGTGTGCGAACAGTGGTGTCCATCTTCTTTGCAAGCTCTCCCACGGTCATATATCCGTTTGGAATTGCTCTGAATGCCATTTATAATCACCTCTTGTCTATAGTATAGCATATTACGTTACGTCACAAGCAAGAGGTTTTAAAAATTTTTTATTATTTGTATGTGATAAAATGATATGACTAGATAAAAAGAGAAGCTCGAACCTAGATATGGCATAATGAGTTTACCAAAACACATTAGCCATATAGGGGAGCTTCTCATGAATATGATAACACAAAGAGCAAAGTTACGCCAAGCGGTGGGGTGAGTTTTTTACATAAGAGGTGACAATACATTCAGAACAGACGCCACAAACCGCACAAAGTGGCTCTTTAGCGGCAGGCGCTCCATGGTAATCTCTTCACAGCTCGGGAAGACATCATCATACAAATCCTTTTTTATCTGCCCTAGAATATCCTCACCTGTAATATATACACCGCATTCGTAGTGTAGATAGAAGCTGCGGTAGTCAAGATTCACCGTTCCGACTGATGCGCATACATCATCTGATATGAGTATCTTCGAGTGCATGAAACCGGGGGTGTACTCAAAAATCCTCACTCCCGCTTCCAGAAGCCCCGGATAGTAGGAGCGTGTGAGCATGTGAACATACCACTTGTCCCCGATGTGCGGTGTAACAATGCGGACATCCACGCCGGACAGGGCAGCATTTTTAAGAGCGGTGAGTATCTCGTTGTCTACAATCAAGTATGGAGTCTCGATGTATATATACCTCTGCGAGTGGTTTATCATGCTAAGATATAGGTTCTCGGCGGGATTTTGAAGATTTACAGGGCCGTCGTTGTATGCGAACACCGCACCATCACCCTCACTGTCGGGAATGGGTGCAAATGGCTTGAAATCTATCTTCTGCCCCGAAACAAACTCCCACATTGTAAGAAACATAATGGAAAAATCATACACAGCACTGCCCTTTAGAAGTACAGATGCGTCTTTCCAGTAACCGTGCGGACTGATCCTGTTGATGTATTCATCCGATATATTTATACCGCCTGTAATAGCAGTATGACCGTCAATTACGACAATCTTTCTGTGGTCGCGGTAGTTCATATAAAAATCCACGAACGGGCGGAACGGATTAAACGAAAAGCAGGGGATACCGTCTTTTTCTATGCGTTTTCGGGCGCGTTTAGGAAGCGGGTCTGCACAGCCGAAATCATCGTAGAGTATACGCACGGTCACACCTTGCCGGTGCTTTTCCAGAAGCACCTCATACACCGCGTCCCACATCTCCCCCTCACCTATGATAAAAAACTCGAAGAAGATGTATTCTTTTGCTTTTTTAAGCTCAAAAAGCAGCTTATCAAACATCATCTCGCCGGGGGTTAAAAGCGTTATCGTCGTGCCCCGCCTGGCGGTAAAACCGGTGGTTTTCTTTAGATAGTCTATCTCCTTTTGAACGCGCGGATTGTCCGTCTTTACATTCTCAGAGTAACGGCTATATGCATCATCGGCGCGTGAGTGTATAGCATCCATACGTTTTCTGGACTTTTTAGAGACTGCACTCTCTCCCCAAATGACATAGATAATTAAAGCAAACGGTGCAAACACAAGCAAAAGCAGAACCCACGCCAGCTTATAGGCGGGGTTTTGCTTGTTGTTTAATACACGCAGTACGACAAAAATATTAATAATGTGAAG
>CAYSTR010000344.1:0-3743 GCA_964433745.1 uncultured Oscillospiraceae bacterium
GTTCTTGAGAAAGACGCTTGGTTAGACTATATAGGGTGTTTTGTCGCTGAAATAGCCGTTTGATTGTATAATATACAATATATAATACGATTAGTATATTGGTCAACACACAAGAAATCGCATTATTATGCGATTTCTTGTGTGTTGGTTTTTTTTACCTCAAAGAGCAGAAACTGCCAGTATAAATATGGTTAAGTAATACCCGAAGTATACGATATATATAATAGAACGGTGAGAGAGCCAAAAGGAAAAAGGCTCATATCACAGTCTAAGAGGGAAAGCAGGTAAACAGACACTCGAAAGAGAGCCTGTACCCATAGACCCCACGGACGGCGAACAGGAAGAGTGCCGTCACCCGGAAGGCTAGCACCGGGGGGAGGGGTCAAGGATGTACACAGCGATGTGCTGTAAAAATTAAAGAATAGCCAGGACAAAGGATTGTCCGGCACGAAAAGTTAAGGAGAACACTAAAATGGTAATTCAACACAATATAATGGCGATCAACTCTCACAGACAGCTAGGCGCGAACAATAGCGCAGTATCCAAGAACTTAGAGAAGCTGTCTTCTGGTTTCAGAATCAACCGTGCAGGTGACGACGCAGCCGGTCTTGCTATATCCGAGAAGATGAGAGCACAGATAAAGGGTTTAGAGGTTGCTCAGAAGAATGCACAGGATGGTATATCTCTGGTACAGACCGCCGAGGGTGCGCTGACAGAAGTTCACTCCATGCTCAACCGTATGACCGAGCTTAGCACACAGGCTGCTAACGGTACATACAACAACACCGACAGAGCTAACCTCCAGAAGGAAGTTGCCGCTCTGACAAGCGAAATCGACCGTATAGCAGAGAGCACAAACTTCAACGGAATAAACCTGTTAAACGGCGACCTGACCGCCACAAACAGCAAGGTAAACCTGACATTCGGCACACAGAAGTTCGATGTAACCGCAGGTAAGGACTTTGCCGGAACAGTTCAGATCGAAACGAAAGACCTTTCTTCGAGCACAACAGCTGTAAACGGTATCAACGTTTCTATAGCCGCTGACGGTAGCTCCTTGAAGATTGAGCTTGATGACAATATTGCAAAGGACTACAAGGCAGAGGACATAAACGCAATGGTAAGAGCCGAAGCGTCTAAGCTTCTGGCTGGCAATACTGTAGCGGCTGGTGATGCTTCAAAGGTTGAGGCTCTCAAATCCTTTAATCTTGACGCGAAGTCTGATTTGAGCGTTGCTGCTAATGCCAATTTAGACACCACAGCTAAGGCTGTAACTGCCGGAACAGGCAACGAGCTTAGCCTGCAGGTAGGTGACACTGCCGCATCTGTTCAGCAGGTTAAGGTGACCATTAACAACATGAGCTCTATATCCATGGGTATCAACGGTATAGATATCTCCACAAAGGACGGCGCTTCTTCCGCTATCGATAAGATAAAGAAAGCGATAGACAATGTATCCTCCACACGTGCAAACCTGGGTGCTGTTCAGAACCGTCTTGAGCACACAATCAACAACCTAGGTGTAACCACCGAGAACCTGACCGCAGCTGAATCCCGTATCCGTGACGTTGACATGGCGAAAGAGATGATGTCTTTCACAAAGAATAACGTTCTCGTACAGGCAGCTCAGTCCATGCTCGCACAGGCTAATCAGCAGCCCCAGTCGGTACTCCAGCTGCTCAGATAAGCTATACTACACTTATAAAAACGGCTCCGCAACAGCGGGGTCGTTTTTCTCATGTTAAAATAATTCTTAGTATAACCTGTCCAATTAGTACAATTGAAATTTTCGCATATTGCCAAAGTTTTACTAATATATGATAGAATATTGAATAATAATACAAGCTGTGTTATAATCGTTTTATTAAAAATAGGAGGCATAACCTATGGATGCAGTTAGCTTTGGTTTTTGGTCTGTCCTGCCCCCTTTAATAGCCATTGTATTGGCGCTTATAACAAAGGAGGTATTCTCGTCTCTTTTAATCGGAATACTGTCGGGTGCGCTGATTTTTACAGGCGGCAACGTCCTGGGGTCGGTGGAACTGACCTTTGGTATTATGGTCGAGAAGATGGGCGACTCGTGGAACGCAAACATCCTGCTGTTTCTGGCGCTTCTGGGTATCCTGGTCGTACTGGTCACTAAGGCGGGCGGCTCACGCGCCTATGGTGAATGGGCAGCAAAGCGCATAAAATCAAGAACCGGCGCGTCTCTGGCAACAAGTGTGCTGGGCGTAGTCATCTTTATTGACGATTATTTCAACTGTCTGACGGTGGGCACAGTTATGAGCCCTGTTACAGACAAATTTAAAATCTCCCGCGCCAAGCTTGCATACCTGTTGGACGCGACAGCCGCACCAATCTGTATCATCGCACCGGTGTCCAGCTGGGCGGCAAGCATTATCTCGCAGATAGAAAGCTCGGGGCTGGAAAATCCCATGTCGGTGTTCATAAACACCATCCCCTATAACCTCTATGCAATACTTACAATCATTATGATAGTTGTCATATGCGTGTTGAAGCTGGACTTTGGTCCTATGGCACGGTTTGAGCGTGTAGCACAGCAGACAGGCGACGTGTACGCCGGGAATAAGACGGCGGTGTCCACCGTGGAGGGGCTAAAGGTCTCCCCCAAGGGCAAGGTGTACGATCTGCTAATTCCCATAATAGCATTAATCGTCGCAACAGTGGCCGCTATGCTCTATACAGGCGGCTGGACAGCATTCGGCGGTGAGGAAAGCTTTGTAAACGCATTCGGTAACACAGACGCGGCTCTCTCTCTAGTACTGGGCGGTGTGTTTGCATTGATTGTAGCGGTGGTGCTATATCTGCCGAGAAAAGTAATTACATTCCGTGAATTTGCCGACAGTATTATAGAGGGCATAAAATCCATGGTACCGGCTATTACAATCCTCATTCTGGCATGGAGCATATCGGGCATCTGCCGTGATTACCTCATGACAGGCGACTATGTGGGTGACCTTGTGGTCTCGTCCAACTTCCCGGTCATGATGCTTCCTGCCGTTATATTCATAGTAGCGGGTCTTTTGGCGTTCGCTACAGGTACATCATGGGGTACTTTCGGCATCCTCATTCCCATAGTGGTGGGGATAATAAACCGCACAGGCGCAGATGGTCTCATGGTTGCGGTTATCTCGGCTACACTGGCGGGTGCGGTATTCGGCGATCACTGTTCACCTATTTCGGACACGACCATTCTCTCGTCTACAGGGGCAGGATGTAACCATATAGACCACGTATCGACACAGCTGGTCTACGCCTCGACTGTAGCGGCGTGCTGCTTTATCGGGTACATACTGGTGGGGCTTCTTTCGATTTGGGTAGCTCTGCCGATATCGATAGTACTGTTAGTGGGTGCATTGTTCCTTCTGCATAAGTATTATACGCCAAAGGTCAAGCAAAGGGCGTAGTATTATAATTAAAATAAAAGGAGCGGCGTGCCGCTCCTTTTTATGCAATCATTTTTGAGTATTCGACAATGGCGACGTCCTCTACAAACTTCTCCATTGTATTAATAATTTTCTCTAGCTTTAAAACAATGTCATTATTATAATAAACCTCACCGCATTGTTCACAAACTAACGAGGGTACATTCTTAACTATGATAACACAGGATTTTAAAGTAGATACATATGTTGTTAAATTTTCTTTAAGATTGCCACCTTTGCAAGTAAAGCAGTACATGTTATTTTACCACCTCTACTTTATTATACGTCATGTTAAAA
>CAYSTR010000345.1:0-3719 GCA_964433745.1 uncultured Oscillospiraceae bacterium
TAGTTAAACACTTGATATATGCCATTGTACCATAAGCGCCAATGTATTACAATATATAGACTATCAATATTTGAGTTTCGGAGGGCTGTCGAATGGAGAAAGGCCGAAAATTTGCACAAGCATATGTTAAATACATGATTAAAACACCAGTGCTATTTTATATATTTCTACTGCTTGGTGTGGCATTATTCGTTGCTATCAGTCTACTCATAACCGTTGATACTACTGATGGTCCAGTGTCGCTTTTATATGCAATATTTGTAAAGGCAGGTAAGGGAACATGAAAAAACTAAACTACTTTACGGCCATTCAGTTTTTATCAAAGTATATTTTTAAGCATAAGCGCAATTTTATCATGTTTTATTTCGGCTGGTTTTTTGACATGGTGCTATCTA
This sequence comes from uncultured Oscillospiraceae bacterium, assembly GCA_964433745.1. Lineage (GTDB taxonomy): Bacteria > Bacillota > Clostridia > Oscillospirales > Ruminococcaceae > CAYSTR01. Next base: position 396 of record CAYSTR010000345.1, read on the forward strand.
TTGCCATGCCTATTATGTTCGGCATTATGATTGACGAAATTGTATACTATCAAAATCTTGATACATTCATAAAAATTAGTCTTGTTTTTATTGTCATGACCGTGTTTTCCTGTATTCTATACTTTTTTATTTATGCTCAACATCATTATCTAATGAGTATGTATACTTTTGACATCAAAAAAGATATTTTTGACCATCTGCAAAAATGTGATGCCGAATATTTAACCGATGCATCCAGTGGGGATATTGTTCAAACATTGCAGCATTATTCCGGAGAGTGTATGCACTTCGTCATTCGCAACATTATCCACTTTGTCAACGGCATTATTGCTATGATAGCTGCCTCGGCTTATCTTTTCATTATCAGCCCTATTATAGGCCTATTTGTAATTGTAGCCGCCCCAATATCTGTTTATATCAGTGCAAAATTCGGAAAGCAAATCAGAAACTACAGCGACAAACAACGGGAATATTACGGAACTTATATCTCGTGGGTGTTTGAAATGTTGTCCGCTCTTCGAGACATTCGTATGCTCGGGGCTGTGGAGAAAACAAATAAAGCGTTTGTTCAAAATCATAAAAAGATGTTTGATGTAAATATAAAATCAGGGATTTCCTCATTGACAGCAGGACATAAAATTAACTTCACCAATCTGCTTACGCAACTCGGAATTTTTACCTTTGCGGGTTATCTTGCCATGAACGGCAACATCACTATAGGCCTACTCACCGTTATTGTGGCGTTTTTCGTCATGCTTGCTGATAAAATTAAGTGGAGCAGTGCCAGTTTTCTTGATGCACAAAACCGTGTTTCGTACATACAACGAATCTATGATTTTATGCAGTCGCCCACAGAATCGGGTGGTGAAAATGAACTCTGTATAACTAACGGTAAAATATCCTTTCACGACATTCATTTTGCTTACGCTAAAAGCAATACAGTGCTTGATGGTTTTTCCCTTGATATTGAGGCCGGCAGTCACTTTGCGCTTGTGGGCAAAAGCGGCTCTGGTAAGACAACGCTTGCCTATATGCTTATCGGCTTTTATAAGCCACAAAGCGGTTACATTGAAATTGACGGTCAAAGTCTTTGCGACTGCACATTAAAATCTATCCGCGACCAAATCGGGATTGTTCAGCAAGATGTACTACTCTTTGACGGTACAATCCGTGAAAACTTATTGCTTGGCAAACGTAGTGAAAGTGATTCCGATATAATAAACGCTTGTGAACATGCCGGAATATGGGCGTTCGTTTCATCATTACCGCAAGGATTAGACACCATTGTTGGCAAAAACGGTACAGGGCTATCCGGAGGTCAGAAACAGCGTATTGCTATTGCACGAATATACCTCAAAGACCCGAAAATCATTATTTTAGATGAAGCCACCTCGTCTTTGGACAGTGAAACAGAAGAACAAATCCATTCAGCATGGAAAAGCGTTTTGAAAGGGCGTACATCGGTTGTCATTGCACATCGTCAAAGCTCTGTGGAATTATGCGAACAAGCGGCTCTTATAGAAAATGGAAAAGTATCCGAATGCAGCAGTACCAGTGATATGGTACTACAAAGCACCGCCTTTCGCACTCTTTTTGCTGTAAAGGAGGAGGACAAATGTTAAAAGCAAATTGCTTTAGAAAAATGAAATACCGATTGAATGTGTTGTCGGTATTAAAACCCTTTGCAAAAAGGACAAAACGCTTTTTCGCCATCAACATTTTAATAAGTCTGGCTGTGATGGGCACTGCATTCGCTACGCCATTGCTTTATCGAATTTTTATAAATAAAGTCATTTTGAATCGACAATTTTCAATTATGCCCCTTGTAGTCGTAGGATATTTGGGTTTATTCCTTTTGGGCGCTGGGTTGTCGTATTTGAAAAATTACAGCACAAACAGATTGGTCAACCGCACAACATTCCGTGCTAAACTGAAAATCTGGAATGGTTACTTCGCCATGCCATTTGCCGATATTGATGGCAAAAGCATCGGCGATATGAAAATGCGTTTGGACGATGACACGACACAGATTGCCGCGTTCGCCGGTACGCAGACGGTTGATTATCTGATAGCATATCTTACGCTTATTGTCAGCGCAGTTATTCTATTGTTCATCGACTGGCGGTTGTGGCTGTTTTCAATAAACAGCTATTCCGCTCACCTTTTGGATTGACCACACTATCAGTAAACGTGAGCGTGTCCTCAATGCTTCTAACCGTCAAAACAATGAAAAAATGTCCTCGTGGCTTCATGCCTCGGTGCAAGGTTGGCGCGAGGTGAAAGCACTTAATTTGCAAAGAAATCAAACAATACACTTTGTTCGCTACTTGCACAATTTTGCACTTTATTTTGGCACATGGATAAACTATTGGGTCGCAAGGGTGCTGATTATCCCTAAAATCAAGGACGAGTTTTTCATGCAGTTTGGTCTGTATTTTATTGGCGGTTTTTTGATGATAAATGGTAAACTCCACATTGCGGATTTACTTGTGTTTGCGCTATATTACAATATGCTGTCAGGTGCAGTTAATACAGTTTCAAGCACCGATGCCGAGTTGCAAGCAAACATGCCGTTCACAGACCGATTGATGGAGGAACTCTGCAAAGCGGCGGAAACTCCCACGACAAAGCAGATACCTGCCGGAACAGACTTTATAGAGTTTGTGAATACATCGTTTAGATATCAGGGCAGCGAAAGCAATGTGTTGACCAACTTTAATCTGCGCATTGAAAAAGGCGAGCGTGTTGCCATCACTGGCAAGAGCGGTTCAGGGAAAACCACCTTGCTGAAACTGATGACTGGTATGATTACTCCAACAAGAGGAAAGGTTTTATTTTCCGGCATAGATATGTGTGATGCGGATTTATCGACAGTTCACCGGCATATCGGTTTTGTAATGCAGGAAAACATGCTCTTTAACGCAACAATACGAGAAAATCTTTTGTATGGTAAAGGAAACGCCACTGACGATGAGCTTTGGAATGCTTGTTGCAAGGCGTATATCGGTGATTTTGTTCAATCCTTACCTGACGGTCTTGATACCGTAATCGGCGAAGGTGGTATCAAGTTATCCGGCGGTCAGCGGCAACGTATTGTATTGGCACGACTTTTTTTGCGTGATGTGGATATATTTATTTTTGATGAAGCCACCAGTGCGCTTGACCAGTACAGTGAGAGTATTGTTCATGATGCTATCCGCAATATCGGTGAGGTTAAAACGATTATTGTTGTGGCACATCGGCAATCGTCGGTTGCTCTGTGCAATAGGCGAGTGGAGTTGTAATTTTACTGTTTTCACTACCGGCAAGCAGTGTATGTGGCCT
>CAYSTR010000346.1:0-3718 GCA_964433745.1 uncultured Oscillospiraceae bacterium
AAAAAGCCCGCCCTTATAAACAAGGACAGCCAAGCTCTGCGGTACCACCTTGATTGACGTAAAAACGCCCACCTCCTGGTATATGACTATTGTCATATAGAAGTGCAGACACACTCCCGCTTTATAACGTAAGCATACGTTGCGAAATACTTTCACAAAACGTGATTTCCTCCGCACCCTCCAAAGACCATTTGTCTGCGCTGCATTCTGCCGGGCTTTCACCGCCCCCGGCTCGCTTTGAGCGCTATTCGCAGTTTTACTTCTTTGTCAACGGTTTATTTTAGTTTAGCATAGATTTTTTTGTTTGTCAAGAATTTTTACTTGTTTTAAGATATTTTAAGCTGTAAGAAATAGATATTATTTCCTGCCCCTTAACTAGTCGGTAATAGCTCATACCCATCGAAGCTTCCCTTATAAACGCATATCCACTGTGGATAATATCCCGCTCTATGGGCAACACGCTGGGAAGCGATATTAGATGTCGCCGTTCCATAATAAGGCACATAGCCGCGTTTTAGTATTTCCAAGGTCAGCGAGTTTACAAGATACGCTCCCAATCCATTGCCGCGGTATTCCGGGAGCACATCCAAGCCAACCTGCCACATCATCGCACAGTCTATGCTTGCGCCTGCCATTCCCACAATTATTTCATTTTTCCTCGCCAATATCACAAGCACATCGGGACGAGGATGGTTTATGTCATATCCCATAGCATTGCGAAACCCCTCATACTGATATAATTGGGGGATGTCCCCTTGCTCCACCATCTCATATGTAAATCCATCCGGGGCAATGGACACCGGTATATTCCTTAGATCGGGCAAAAAATAAATCCCCTGCCCGTATACAAAGGGCATGGAAAAGGCTTCATCACGGCTTTTACCCTCAAGCAGCTGTTTTACAATTTCCAGTATTTCTGTAGTTGCCGATATTACAATGGACTTACCCATGGACAGCATCTCAAAATGCTTTTCACCTCTGGGAAACGGTCTTCTCCCGGGGTTATCCTGTAACACGTTGAAGATGAATTTATCCTTTTCTCCGTTTAAATCGGCGGTAGTGCAGCCCAAATCTATCGCCAGCTGGGTCGTTACGATGTGCAGCATGTCATGCTTTGTCATCTTATTTCACCCTTTCATAACCTCTTAGTAAATATAATTATACAACTTAAATTAGCATAACGCAAGAGATTAATAGGATGGTGTAACCGCAAAGTATCTTTTTAATGTTGACAAGTATAGAAAAACGTGCTATCCTATTTTCGCCTACTATTATTAAAGTGAGAAGTGAGTAAATGGAGAGCTATAATTTCGACAAGGTTGTCAGCCGTATCGGTTCTGATAGTGCAAAATGGGCAGGTTTTTATCATGACACTCTAGCCATGCAGGTGGCAGACATGGACTTTCCCGCACCTCCCGAAATCATCGAGGCACTAAACACCAGACTTTCTCATCCGTTTCTGGGCTACTTTATTACACCCGAATCCTATTATGACAGCATGATTTCCTGGATAACGAAAAGGCATGGATATACACCGAAAAAAGAGTGGTTCGTATACGCTCCCGGTATTATCTCCGGATTTTCAATGGTTATCGAAGCACTTAGCAATCCTATGGATGGGGTAATTATAGAGCCTCCGGTCTATACCCCCTTTTTCTCGGTTGTAGAAGGTCAGGGGAGAATACCTCTTGCTAATAATCTGATTTTAAAAGACGGCAGATATTCCATGGACTTTGATGACCTTGAACGCAAGGCGGCTCTGCCTAGTACAAAGCTTTGTTTTCTCTGCAACCCGCAAAACCCGGTGGGACGCACATGGTCAAGGGACGAGCTGCAAACCGTGTTTGACATATGTATTCGTCACAATGTCATCGTCATGTGCGACGAGATACACGGAGACCTTATCTATCCCGGCGAGACGTTCTGCTCTGCCGCGTCACTGTCGGATGAGACAAGACAGCATGTCGTAACCGGCTTTTCCCCAAGCAAGACGTTTAACATCCCGGGACTTAGGCACGGCACACTCATCTGCCCGAATGATACGCTAAGAGATAAGATAAACGCTATTCGCTGCCGCTATCATCTGGACGGCTGTATGCTGGGTTACCTTGCCGCCGAAGCGGGATTTAGCCGCTGTGAGGGTTGGCTTATATCCGCTATGGAATATGTTAAGGCAAATCATGATTATTTTGAAAATGAGCTTAAACAGCGGCATCCGGAGCTTCAACTCACAAGACCGCAGGGTACATACTTTGCGTGGATTGATTTTTCCGGATTGGGGATTGAAGAAGAAAAGCTAAATGACCTGCTCACTAATAAGCTAAAGCTGCATCTAAGCCCCGGACGCTCGTATTCGGAGCACTACCCCGACTTTAGGCGCATGACACTAGCTTGTCCCCGCTCGTATGTAGAGGCAGCGGTGGAGCGGCTATCAAGATTGGTTTAATATAAAAATTCGTGTGGGTTTACCGCACGAATTTTTTATACAGTTTCGGGAATACTGGCTGTAGAAACGCAATTTAAGAAAGGCGGAGCAAGTCATGGCAAAAAAGGGTATGAGACGACCGTCTCCCGAAGAGCCCCACGGCACAGAGAGCAACAAAAAGACCCACATTGAAAAGAATGTAGTCGAGCCTGTCCCCGAGATATCGGGTAAGCACAAGCACGGACACAGAAAAGCGACATAGAAAAATCCCGCCCTTTTTACGGGGCGGGATTTTCTATTTAAAACAGGCACACAATCAGATACGCAATATAAGACACCACCCACGCGGTGACTAGCTGAAACAACACAATCCCTGCCGCCCACCGCCTGTTCAGCTCCCGCTTGACCGTCGCGATTGCCGCTACACATGGGGTGTAGAGAAGCGTGAACACAAGGAAGCTTATGATGCTCTGCGGTGTGAATATTGTATGTAGAGCTCCCGCCAGCCCCTCCAGGGATGTGCCGGTCAGGACTGCTAATGTGCTTAGTACTGCTTCCTTTGCGGTAAAGCCGCTTATGAGCGCCGTCACCGCACGCCAGTTCCCGAAGCCTAAGGGAGCAAACAGGACACTCAGCCACGACCCCAACATGGCAAGAATACTGTCGGCGGGGTTTTCGGCTATGTTGAAGCGTATGTCAAACGCCTGTAAAAACCATATGATTATGGATGCCAGAAGAATGAGGGTGAATGCCCTCTCCAGAAAGTCCTTGGCGCGCATCCATAAAAGCCGCCCCGCACTCTTGAGCGAGGGAAAGCGGTAGTTTGGAAGCTCCATGACAAATGGACCGGGCTTGCCGCGAAAGACTGTCGCCTTCATAATGACCGCCGTCAGTATCCCCACAACTATTCCCAGCACATATAAAAGCAGCATGACAAGAGGGGCATAGTCGGGGAAGAATGCCGCCGACAAAAGCGCATACACCGGCAGCTTTGCCGAGCAGCTCATGAATGGGACGAGCATTATGGTCATGCGCTTGTCCCGCTTGCCGGACAGGGTGCGTGTCGCCATTATAGCAGGGACAGAGCAGCCAAACCCCATGAGAAGCGGCACAAAGCTGCGCCCTGACAGTCCTAGGCTCCTAAGCGGCTTATCCATGATAAAGGACACCCGCGCCATATAGCCGCTGTCCTCCAGAAGTGACATGAGAAAAAATAGCGTCACGATAATCGGGAGGAACGAGAGCACCGTCCCCACGCCGCTGAACACACCGTTTAGAATGAGCGACTGCATG
>CAYSTR010000347.1:0-3713 GCA_964433745.1 uncultured Oscillospiraceae bacterium
GGGGAGAGGTACGAGGCTTGAAATAACCTTTCCTAGAAGCAATATGTATATATAACCTTACAAAAGTGTAAGGTTTACGTAAGGTTAAACTATGGCAGCTTGTTTTAATATGCTGTAAAATTAAAGCATACTAAAACAAGCGGAGGAAAAGCAATGAGCATTCTACAGGTTCAAAACGCAGAGAAATACTACGGAAATAAAAACAATCTTACAAAAGCACTGGCCGGTGTGAGCTTTGAGGTTTCTAAGGGTGAATATGTGGGTATTATGGGTGCGTCGGGCAGCGGTAAGACTACTCTTTTAAACTGTGTATCCACGATTGATACTGTGACAAGCGGACACATTTTTATCGGTGACAGGGACATTACTGCTCTTAAAAGTAAAGAGCTTGCTAAGTTTCGCAGAACCGAGCTGGGATTTATTTTTCAGGACTTTAATCTTTTAGATACTCTGACGGCATTTGAAAATATTGCACTTGCGTTAACGATATTAAAGGAAAATCCATCTGTAATTGATGAAAAGGTAAAAGAGGTGGCGAGGCTTTTAGGTATTGGGGAGCTTTTAAGAAAATACCCTTATCAGCTTTCGGGAGGAGAAAAACAACGTGTAGCCGCCGCTCGTGCTATAATTACAGAACCCTCTCTTATTCTGGCTGACGAACCCACGGGGGCACTTGACAGTAAATCGGCGAGAATGCTGCTGGAAAGCATGGAGCGGCTTGTTGCGGAAACAGGCGCGACTATTTTAATGGTCACGCACGATGCTTTTTCGGCGAGCTATTGCGATCGTATTCTGTTTTTGCGTGACGGCAGGCTGTTTTCCGAGCTTGTCAAAGGAAATGACAGCCGTAAGGCATTCTTTGAAAAAATAATAGAGGTTGTTACCCTTTTAGGAGGTGACAACGATGTACATTAAATTGGCAATTCGTAATGTAAGACGCAGCTTTAAGGATTATACCATATATTTTCTCACGCTTATGTTCGGTGTGTGCATTTTCTATGTGTTTAATTCCATTGAAAGCCAGCAGACCATGATGGAGCTAAAAGAGTCACAGTTTATAATGCTTGCAACAGTTAATCGGTTTATGGGTTATGCTTCGGTTTTCATTTCGGTTATATTGGGGTTTTTGATTGTATATGCGAGCCGTTTTATTATTAAACGCCGAAAAAAAGAGCTTGGTATCTACCAAACCCTAGGCATGGAAAAAGGGCAGATTGCAGCGGTGCTGAACATTGAAACATTACTTGTAGCAGTTATATCTCTGTTTACCGGTCTTACTGCCGGTGTGTTTTTATCCCAGGGATGTGCGGTGGTTACAGCTTCACTATTTGATGTTAAGCTAAAGGATTTTATTTTTATTTTTTCACCATCGGCAGCGGGAAAAGCTATTTTTAATTTCGGCATTATATTTCTCCTTGTAATGCTTTTGGGCAGTATCGAAATCGGGCGGCAAAAGCTGATTGATTTAATTTATGCAGGCCGCAAGAATGAAAGGTTTAAAACACCACGTCTGTGGCTGTCGGTGATATTGTTTATTCTATCAGTGATATGCCTTGGAGCGGCTTATATAATCATCAGTGAAAATGGCTTGTCCGACATAGGTACAATGTTCTTAATCTCTATTGTCCTAGGTATAACAGGGACATTTTTGTTTTTTCTTTCCCTCTCGGGGTTTTTCCTTAAGTTAATTCAGCAAAACAAGCGTATATATTATAAAGATCTTAATATGTTTACGCTAAGACAGCTAAACAGCAAGGTCAATACCACCTATGTATCACTTACAATGGTATGTCTTATGTTGTTTTCATGTATCTGTATTCTGTCAAACGGTATAGGAATATCAAAGGCATTGACGGCGAGGCTTGAAGAAAAAACACCCTATGATGCATCGTTTTGGCTTGGTGCTTCGCGGGAAATTTATAATGACAAGGATGAGCTTGTTCTAATAAAAAGAATTGATATCAATGTTCAAAGGTTTTTTAACGAAGCCAGCATACCCTATGCCGAATATGCAAAGAATTATGCCTTTGTTAAGTACTATAAATTAGGGCTTGATATCAATCTAAAGGACACTAGAGATAATATAAACAATGAAAGGATAGAGGGAAGCTATAGACCGGATTTTATCAAGCTGTCAGACTTCAACAAGCTGCTATTAATGCAGGGTAAGGAACCTGTAGCACTGGGTGAACATGATTTTATTATTAATTGCAACAATGATTCGTTAAAACAACCCCATCTTGACTATCAAGCAGAGAACAAGATAACCATATTGGGTAAAACCCTTAGTTTCGCCGGTATGACCGAATATTACTTGGAAAATTCACAGGACGGCGATTATGGTACATTTATTGTCCGTGACGAGATAATCCCGAGTGATTCTGAGGTGAGGACAACGATATTGTCGCTCAACTATCTGCAGTCGGGAGAAAAATATGAGCAGATATTTTCCGCCGTTCGTAAGGAGGTTATGAGTGCTATTTCCGACTACAACTATAAAATGATGGGAGAGGAGCCCTTTCGGTACGAAGCGTATATAGGCGGAACCCGGATACAGATTTTTGAAAATGCTAAATCCTCTTCGGTTATGATTGCCTATCTGGGGGTGTATGTAGGGATTGTGTTCCTTATCATTTCTGCCGCTGTGCTTGCAATAACACAGCTTTCGGAAGCTGCGGACAATCGGGAGCGTTACACTCTTCTTAGCAAGCTGGGAGCGGATAATGCTATGGTCAGCAAAGCGCTTTTTTCCCAGATTGGCATATACTTTCTTGCACCGCTGTTGCTTGCGATTGTTCATTCTATAGTGGGTATTATGGTGGTCAGCAGGGTAGCTGAAAGCATTGGTCAAATGAATGTGTTGGGCGACAGCTTGTTTACAGTCCTTGTACTTGCAATAATCTATGGAGGATATTTCATTGCAACCTATATGGGGAGTAAGCGAATTGTGATAAATCGAAATCTATAGGATAAGTAAAATATATAAAACAAATAAAAGTACAGTTTTTATCGTTAAACCGATAAAAACTGTACTTTTATATAGGTGTTTTTTGGAAGATAATCATTTATAATAAAGAGGTAAATGATTAAGCAGGGACAGTATTATTTATGTAAAATCTTATTCGGGAAGGTGATAGCGGTGAACGAATATGCTAATAGAGAGACCTTGACACCAAAGCAGATGCAAGCCATGGAGAATCAGCGCCCGGCAGCAGAGCGTCAGGCTGATGAATACGCCGATAAAGCGGGTTCATGCACCTCGTTTGATGAGGTTAAGCAGCGTATGGGGCTAATAATGGGTGCAGATTTTTCCGATGTTCGCATTCATACCGACAGTGAGAGTAAAAGAAAAGCAGAAGAGATGGGGGCAAAGGCATATACCGTCGGACGGGATATCCATGTAGGCGGCGGCAGCTTTGATTCGCAGACAGCTGCTCATGAACTAACCCATACCGCACAGCAGGGTGTGGTGAAGAGCGCTGCGCCGGTGGAATCAGCACCGGTTTCGGTACAGATGGGTCCCTTTGACTGGATTAAACAAAAATACGCAAGATCCGAACATGCTCAAAAAAAGTATTTACAACAGGCACAACAAATGAATCTTGATGAAGCTAATTCGATTATGGATATGAAAGCCGCCGGAACTGCTTCTGCACAAGACCCTGTCTACGGAGATATGAGTTATACACCGGAACTGGACAAACGATTCGGTC
>CAYSTR010000348.1:0-3705 GCA_964433745.1 uncultured Oscillospiraceae bacterium
GTCCTCACAAAACTTATCTACGAGATTTTCTGACAATTTAGACTTGCCATAATGTTCGAGTTACTCCTTTTGTAATTCAAATGCAGGTCTTCGTCCTATATACGCAAATTGAATAAGAGAGTTAATCTGGGTCAGTTCCTCATTTCCGTTAAACAAATCATAAAAGTAATATAAATTAATTTGGCTTTGATAGTGTGAAATAGCTTCTTCAAAATTTCCGTATAGTTTTCCACACTCATTAATAGATGTAGACTTATCTTTAATTTTGCATTTCAACAAGTCATAGATATTTTCATGCCTATCAAAATTTAAACTAACAATTGATTGAGATGGGTCATGAAGAGAACGGTGTGAAACCAAATAACTATATTTCTCTGCTTCTGTTGGATAAGGAATACTCTCTAATTGAACACGATTTTCTTCAAGCCAAGCAAAGGCACTATCTTTACCATGAGTTTTAATAATAGATAAGCATAACTTGTCAGCTACTATGATATTATAGTTATCCACCTCATATAGATATTGCCACGTTTTATGTCTTACCACAGGCGGTAGCAATGAAAATAGGCTTAGAACATGAGGATTGAAGCATAAATCAACTTTTACAGAAGTAAAGAAATTGAGAAACAGAATAGAATACAAATCTAATAATGCGTCTTCAAGTTCTGCGACTTGTGTATTAGTGAAAGATGCTGTTTGTTGTGTGTGTGTTCCATCATTTCCCACGAGGCTGTATAAACAACTGTGTAAATGGTAATAATCTTCCATAAGAAGAAAATGGAGGAAGAAGAATCATGAGCACAATAAATGAAAAGGCAGTAGCGTTAGCGGAAGAATTAGCAATGGAATGTAAGAGCACCGGCGACATACAAGAATTGTTAAAGCAGCTGTTTGCTGGGACAGTAGAAAAGATACTGGAAGCAGAAATGGAAGAACATCTAGGATACGAAAAACATAGCATAACCGGAAATAACAGCGGAAATAGCCGAAATGGTTATACAAGAAAAACCATCCAGAGCGAATATGGAGAAAGCGAAATAGCAGTGCCAAGGGACAGAAGCGGTAGCTTTGATCCACAGATTATCGCTAAACGACAAACCCGCACAGACGAGATTGAGGATAAGGTTCTTGCGATGTATGCCAAGGGTATGACAACAAGGGATATAGAGGATAGTATTCGGGAAATCTATGGAGCTGAGGTTTCGCCTAGCCTAATTAGCCGTATAACAGACAAGGTGTTGCCAGAAGTAAACGAGTGGCAAAATCGTGCACTATCAGAGATCTACCCTATAGTGTTCTTTGATGGTATCGTATTTAAAGGTCGTAAGGACAGTAAAATCATAAATAAATGTGTCTATACAGTTCTAGGGATTGATATGGAGGGGCAAAAGGATATACTAGGCTTCTGGCTCTCTGAAAATGAAAGTGCCAGCTTCTGGGCTAGTGTATGTAATGACCTGAGAAACCGCGGGGTAAAGGACATTTTCATAGCTTGTCATGATAATCTAAAGGGTATAGGAACTGCCATTAATGCCACTTTTCCTAAATGCGGACAGCAGCTTTGTATTGTCCATCAAATACGTAGCAGTACAAAGTTTGTACCCTACAAGGATAGAAAAGCGGTTTGTGCTGATCTTAAAAGAATCTATGGAGCAGTCAATCTTTCGGATGCCGAGTACGCCAAAGAGGAGTTCCGTGAGAAATGGAATGTGAAGTACCCATCCATTCTGCGTTCCTGGGACGATAACTGGGCTGAGCTTGTTACATTTTTTGAGTATTCCTCTGAAATACGCAAACTCATCTATACCACAAATGCCGTAGAGGGTTTCCAACGGATGCTTTGTATATTCACTAAAAACAAGACCATATTCCCGACAGAAAAAAGGCAGTTTATCTATCGGTTAGGGAAATTTCCAAGAAAACTTGTGATATACTTTGATAAAGGCTTCGAGATGCTTCATATTTTTGCCGACGCTATCGGCTGCGGGGCTGTCGCCCCAGAGTTTATCGCTTTGGTATTCCGGAGCGGCATTATGTAGAAGCGACTCACGCCGCTCCGCCAAACCTCACTCACCGCTCGAGTCGATCTCCACCGTTGCTCTATCCTGTGTGTGAGTAAAAGCTATAATATTTTGTCCTTTTGAATTAAGGTTATTCTATTTACACAGTTGGAAAAACACTCCCTTTCCCACTGGGCGTATCTTTTTTATGCAATCCAACAATTTGCGACCTAATTTTTCCTCTAAAAGTTTAATCCTGTCTGCAAAAATTTCCTTATGACTTACTTGTCCTAAAGTCAACTGAGTATCGCTTCCAATATTTAGTATTTTTCTCACTAACACCTCGGTATATTGGCGAATGGTTGCTACTTTGCCTCTATTGGATTCTTCAATATACTTCATATCGTGTATTAAATCACTTATCATTGCTGAATATTCGCAGTCATCAAATTCCTTCATATTATTCACCACAACTAGTTTTTTTAAAAGTCAGACACGTTATAATTATATAGTGTAATAAGAGAATTGGGTTACAATAATAAAAAACTTTGCTTTACAACTTCCCGTTATTGCTATTTTAGCTTAACTATAATAAACATAATGGCAAATTCAAACTCTTCTGCTAATATGGACCATTGCAGTTGATTTTTACAGCATCTTCAATGCAATAAATCAACTTGCTTATTGAGTGGGCAAGGATTTTTACGACTATTAATGGAATAACGGTTAGGAGAAACTCTTGGATTAGGTCGCACACTTCTTTCATATGGGCAATCCAACAGGTCTTAGGAGTATATCCATAAACGCCCTTTACATATTGCTGAATTTGTTTATGTGTAGTCATATCTTATCTCCTTATTAAATGATCATATTCCTTCGCGTCTTCTTAGCCAGTTTCTTATGTTTATAGTGAAATTAGTCCATTCATCAGTTTCGGATACAATACTAAGAATATTATCAACTATCACATCGTAACTATCTCCTAGCCGCTCAACTATATCATCAATGAAACTGTGCTTATCGTCTACTATGCGAATTTCACGTGCAACAGTCACGAATTCGTTAACAACCTGATCATCATCGATTAGTAGATTGTGAATAAAATTCTCGGGGTGTTTACAATCATCAGGCAATGAGAATTGGCTAATAAGAGATAAAGCCTGACTCCGTCTGGTATTAATACCATCTTCGGTTCCTGATAAAACTTTTTTAATCTGATCTATTTTTTCGTCATCTCTAATGTATTTATCACCATCAAGCACTATCAAGACATTTTCTCTCGATTCATTTTTCAGAATCATACTTGCCGACAACGTAAACGCGTTTTGTGCAGATCCAAATAAGTAAACCTCTATTTTCTTAAGCATATTTAATTCTTTTGCAATTTTTTTTACAATTGCTTGTGCAAATACATCCTCAACATACACCTTAATTTCTCGTGGCTCAACCCCCGTCATGGAATATATCATACCAGTATTGATATCAGTATAAACTAGTGTTTTTGCAGGGGTATTCTCAATATACCTAATTTCAACAAAACTAAACTCTTTTATCATAAGAGCGTGAGTAGTAAAGATTACTTGTAATTTTTTTCTTTCTGCTTCTTGGTTAATAATCAGCAACAGTTTTTTGAACGCGTTGGTATGTAATAGTAAATCTATTTCATCTATTAATATTAACGAATAATTCTGAGCATTGAAAATTG
>CAYSTR010000349.1:0-3700 GCA_964433745.1 uncultured Oscillospiraceae bacterium
TAGAGGTTGTGTATGTTGAATTACCCGATCATTATAAGGAAATAGCGCATAGAGTTACAGCGAATGCAAGCGAAGAAATGACAATGCTCTAGTCCGTAAATAAATGAAAAATATTATTGTTTTCTATCTGCGCACTTTGTTTAAGATGTTAAGGTTAATAATAATAATGGGTAAAAATAAGCATTTCGAACTTCCCCTGATAAGGAGATAATCGAAATAGCTAAGTCTATCAAAGATCATCTCATACTTTAATTAGTAATGGGGGAATTAACATGGGAGAAATCATTAATTTAAATTGTTCTAACGGTGTCTGTGTTAATGATGGTTTGAAAATTATAGGAAGACAATATGACTTGATCGAAATCACAGAGGGAATTCTACTGGATGCTCGTACTGATATTTCAAAGAAAAATACCATGAGTATGCCAATTTCGCAACTGGCTACACTAGGTGCCGGAGTATCTTCTCTTATTCCTGCAATGAGGACTGCCACACAAACAACAACCGTCAACACACAGGGCTTGTATCAATTGGCGAATGCTGGTGTTGGCGATGCGCTGAAATTGGCAAAGAACGGAAATTTCTGGGGTGCATTCAGAACAGCTGAAGGAACATCAAAGCTTGCACAACTCCAGGTCGCTGCTCCTCTTTCGGTAACAAGTACAACCGTTATCCCTATAGATCCTGCAACGATGATAATGGCAATTGCGCTTTTTGCTATTGAGCAACAATTAGGTAACATTGCCGAAACAACACAACAGATTAAGGTTTTTCTCGAAGTGGAAAAAGAATCTGAAATTGAGGCTGATATTGAAACGTTGTCCACTATAATCTCTAAGTATAAATTCAACTGGGATAATGAGTATTTTATTGCAAGTAATCATAAGCTGGTTCTTGACATTCAAAGAACGACGAGAAAAAATATGAACTCATATCAGAAAAAGGTCAGTGAGGTCTTGCATTCCAAGCAATTGATTGTCATGCAGTCAAAAGTTAATACTGTTCTTAAACAATTGCTGAAGAAATTCAAGTATTACAAATTATCACTTTACACGTTTTCGATGGCTTCTTTTGTAGAGATCATGTTGAGTGGGAATTTCAAAGAGGAAAACATCACTAGCATTAAAACGGAAATTGAAAACTTATCTATGGCGTACAGAGAAACTTACGGTCAATGTTCGTTGCATCTGGAGAGAATGAGTGATTTGTCGTTGGAAGCCAATGTTTTAAAAGGTATTGGTGCGGCCAGCAATGCAGTAGGGAAATTCATTGGTAACATTCCCGTAATCAAGGAGGGCACTATTGACGAATATCTCCAGGATAGCGGTGTGCAATTGACAAAGAATGCAATTATTATCGAGAAAGGTATTGTGGGGGCATTTGCTGAAATAAGCAACCCTAGCACCGGTGTCTTTATTAAAAAAATGAATGATTTAATACGAATATACAATTGCACGACAGATGTTTACTTTAATGAAAATAGTATCTATCTTGTTGCTAATTGATTTCAAAATAATTATTAGTACCGGTCTATTAATTATTCTCCAATAACCCCAACCCCAAGCCTGGAAGCGGAGGCTTCCAAGCTCTGGGTTTCACATACACAAATCCCCTTAAAGGAGCGTGACAAAGCCATGAAACCCATGTACCCAGGCATCCCGTTCAGCCCCATCACAGTGCTGACAGAAGCGGTAAACGCCGCAGACACCATCATCCACGTAGAGGACAGCACCGTCTTCCCCGCGCCGCCGAACTTTGCCACAATCGGCGACATCGAGACCATCCGATACAACGCAATTTCAGCCGGAATCCTCAGCGGCTGTGAACGCGGCGTGGAGGGTACACCGGTGATCCATACCGCCGGAACAAAGGTCGCGAGGCTGTTCACCTACAAGGATTTCCAAAGCCTACAGGATAACATCCGAGAGCTGGACAGCTCAAAGCAAGAGAAGGGCGAATACATACCAGTAGAAACCGGAAACGCTCATATGGTCACCTTCGCAGATGGCGAGAGCTTCGAGGACAAGTACCAGTCTGGTGAGCTAAACGGCAAGCAGGGCGCACCGGGGCAGCCAGGAGCACCAGGTTCGCCGGGAGAGAAGGGTGCAGACGGGCTAACCACTTCCATCACCATCGGCGATCAGACCTTCACCCATTCGGGCGGTAACATCAACCTCCCTATCACCCCGTATTTGTACATGGAAATCCCATATACCCTGCCCACCTCTGGCTATACCACAGTCACCGGCGGTGTCCGGATTGATGTGACTAATGCCAGCGTCAAAACCGGTTCCAGAGCCGACCTAATCCCCAACAGCCTAAACGATCTCGATAAACTGACCGCACTCGGAGGTGGCTATACCGAATGCGCAGCCGGTAAGGTGTCCATTTTCCTCAAAGCAGCACCAACAAGCACCATATCGACAACACTGGGGGTGTTCGTCAATGGCTAAGGGTATGATCCGCTGTCCATATAGGGACAATACCCCCAGAGCCATCTATGGGGTTCAGATCGACGAGACCAACAGCGACCCGCTGACGAGGGTAACCTACATAGATGATTGTGTCGGTATGGAAAAGGGAAGTGATAACTGGGATTACAAAGAGATTTTCCGCGATATCCGACCGTGTGTGCTCAAGAATGGCGTAGTACAATACTATCTCAACCCACAGAACTTCGCCCAGAAAGCAGACGGAAGCCCCGCTGACATCACCACCGGCAATGACGGGGATGTGATGATCGAGATACCGAAGTTCGCATATATGCTCTCACGCACCGGTACGACTGTTACAGTAAAGATCAGCAGGCTCCCCAATATAAAAACCATCGACTCCCGGTTCAGCTTTCAAGCGTTCAGCAGAGCGACAGAAGGCGACCGGGATTGCTTTTACATCGGTGCATACCTCGGATATGAAACAGGCGGGAAGATACGATCCTTATCCGGTAAAACCCCTACCGGTAATCAGGTTATCGGTACATGCCGAACCAAATGTCAGGCAAACGGTACAGGGTACAATCAGCTCAACTTCTATCAACTAACCGCTCTACAATGTCTGTATCTCATGAAATACGGCAGCACCGACAGTCAAGCAGCTCTGGGAAAGGGGTACACATCTTCATCCAATCCCGGTCCCGCCAACACTGGGGGGACGAACAATAGGGGGATGTACTTCGGCAGTGACGATATGACACAAGTGAAGTTTGCGGGGATCGAGGACTGCTGGGGCAACATGGGCTGGTTCATTGACGGTGCGTACTGCTCTGCTAGTGTCAACATACTCACATCATATAAGAACTATAACGATGACGGTACAGGGTATCAGGACAACGGGCAGGGAACAATTCAATCAATAACCATAGGGCAGGTAATGGGTTCTACGAACACTGGCTTCATCATTCGATTGAGCGGCGGGAACTACACTCATTACACCGATTTAGGAGAGCTTCGGGTCTCGTGTGTCCCGTCATTCGGCGGGCACTGGACAACAGGTCATACAGCCGGGATGTTTATGCTCCGCTTTGCATTTACTAAAACAACCGCATATTCATGGATAGGAACGAGGTTGAGCTATTGTTAACAAGAGTCGATGAAACAACATCGGCTCTTTTTTTATACTCATTTTACATCTTAAGGAGGACAATATCATGGATGCAAATCTACAGATCATTCTCATCGGCGCAATCTCCACTATCATCACA
>CAYSTR010000350.1:0-3700 GCA_964433745.1 uncultured Oscillospiraceae bacterium
TGCCGACTTTCAGTCGTTAATTAATCTACCGGCTTTAGCCGGTAGTTGTTAAATTGGTTATTGATACGCCCCAAATAATTTATATAGGTTGCAGGCTTTAAATGTAACTTTTTGTACTCCCTCATCCACTCGTCAAGCCACTCGGCAACGGTTATGTCTTTGGGGTCAATGAGTGTTCCCTTGTGTATCTCGTTCAAGAGTTCAAGCATTTTGACCTTTACCTCTTTCTTTGTCTTGCCGTATATGGATTTTCGGCGTTGCTTGCCGTCTGGGTCTATACCTATAGTAACCCTTGCTTCAAATTTGCCGTCTTTGCGTTCTCGTATAGTTCCCTCGTTCTGCCCTCGTTTTTTCTTTTCAGCCATATGGCAATCCCCCTTGTTGATTTGTGATGAAAGTAATTATTTCCGATTTTCGTAAAAACCTAAATCCCTTTTTATGGGTTATTTTCGCCCCACAGTAATAATAGGTATTCTCTTGATACTCCGCATACTGTCACCAAGCCATTCGGAAAACTTTTCTCTTGTCACGACCATTCGTTTTTCGCCCAAGTGAATTGTAGGAAAACTGGCACTCTTTAAGAGGGCATATGTAGCCCCTGTCGATATGCCCAAAATCTCCTTAACGTGCTTCGCCTGTAAAACAATAGGATAATCCTCAAGATTTTTGTAAGTTGCCATAATAACTCTCTCCTTTTTGTGTGCGATTATCGCAGTCACTATATTTTTTGTGGTAATCTGGTAATTTGGTAATTGCTGTCAGACTGGATAAACTTCGTCCATATAGTCATTTGTTAAATCCTCGTCTGTTGTTTCGGCGGCGTTGAATACTTTCCGTGGAATAATCAGCACCCTGTAAGGCTTGCCGTCAATAGTCTTAACCCTGTTATATCTTCCTTTTTCTGTTTCGGTTACGATACCCTCATCAACCAACCGTTTATATAGCTCTTTAGGCTGAATGTTGAAGTCTATATCGTGCCTGTCATAGTGTTGTTTGACCGCAAGATATATACTGCCTGTGTTCTCACCTACCAGAAAATAGTAGTTAGCCGCATTATGCCACCCGACTAATGTTTTACCGCCTGTCTGCTCTGCTTCACCGCCGCCTAACTTCTTTGTGTAAATCGTGCCATCAGCAAAGAGGTTATCTACAACGTCAATAAATTGTTGTGTAGGCGAAAATGCCGTGATAGCCTTTAACTGCTTATCAATCAAGGCTTGTAAATCCGTCTTTAACTGCTCTAAGGTGTTATCCTTAAAGCTGTTATCCACCGCCCCTGCTTTAATGAAATACTGTAGGCAAAACTCCATTGAAATAAGCATATAGGTACATACCTCAATGAGCCTTTTGTTTGTGCCTGTTTCAAACTCTGCCGTTAATTCCGTTCGCAAGCCCTCAAATTTCCATTGTAAATCCGATGTGAGCCTGTCGTTGTTTATAATGAGCCATTCGATATAGCAAGCCATAGTCTTGTTAAGGCTTGCCGTATTGTTTTGGCATTCGGTCAAAATGTCAAGATTTACGCTTCTTTGTTCAAATTCAAGGCTTAACAGCCGTGAAGTCGTGCTTTCGCTTATGTCGTCAAATGGATATTCGGCTGTGAATATCACCATTCCCCTTGGAATAAGCGTTTTCTTCAAGCTCTCATTAGCTTTCATTCGTCCTCTACCTGTACGGTTGGCAATGTTGAAAACCATATCCTGTGACAACTTCCGATACCGTTTTATGTCGCCCTTGTTAGCGTTCGGGTGAATGAGGTCATCTATAACCGCCAAACTGACCTTGCATAATGCTAACTTCTTTGTCAAGCTGTTTTCTGTGTCGTTAAACGACATAGGCAAGTTGGACTTTGTGAAGTCTTTACCAAAGAAACTGAGCATTACTGATGCAACACTGCTTTTTTGGTTAGTGCTTCTGCCGTATAGCCATAGTGAAAACGGCGGCGGACTTATATGTTTTGAAAACATATCGCATAGTGGGGCTAAAAACGTGTAGGCAAGTAATACGTTTCCGTAGCGGTGTACGCCTAAAACCTGTAGAGATTTTCTGATACACTCTAACCGCCCATCTGCCGTTATTCCGCTTATGTCCGCCATTTCATAGCCCGATAGGTTGTTTTTGTCTAAATCCACTGACACATTATCAAGCCCGATTGCACCGTTTGCGTGGAGATAGCACAGCTTTCCGTCAATCGTTCTAAAGCCCATATGATTGTATATTGATGTTTTTACGGCATTTTCAGAAAAAAGCTGTGCAATTTCAACCACTTTGTTGTAGGAATAACGCACCTCTGAATAAACACAGGCTTTCAAATCAAAGTCAGCATACCACTTCCCTCTAAACAATTTCTCCATATCGACGATAATGGGCGTTAGTTCCTTTGTGCCTTCAAGATAGCCGCCAATCTTAACAGATTTCTTCTGTTTATCCTCGGCTGTGTCGTCTATCTCGTGAATGATTTCAAGCGGTATAGGTACAAAGTTTGACAGCTTCGCCCAATAGGGTGTTTTGCTCCCCTGCAAAATGCGGATATTCCACTCGCCGTCAATTCTCATATGTGGAAATTTTTCATTCAGCAAGGCGTTGTATTCGGCAAGGTGGGCGGGTAGCTCGGTGTCGGTTGCTTCCCTATATACTTCTTGCTTTTTGGCATAATCGGGGTCAAACTTTGCCCTAAGGTCTTTCCAGTTCCATACGCATTTAGCGTGATGACAGCCCGCACTTATAACCCCAGTATTGAACTGCTGTATATACGCCGCCTTGTCCTCGTGTTCCTTAAAAGGGCAAGGAATACGCCATAATTTTTTGTCTGCTTCTTCATGGACGGACACAACTTCTATGTCGTGTTCTTTTATGAAGGCTTCCACATCAAACTTGTTGCCGACAAAATCCGTCTTTGTAGGCGTTATAGCGGTTGAAATCTGTGGGGCAACTGGAGTAAGTAGGGCTATAACGCTTTGTATCTGTTCAGCGGTGACGGTCTGTAAATCTTGCGGTACGTCCATAATCTTTGACTGCCTATGCGGTCTGTCGGCTGTGTTCTTGCCCTTAACCGCTTTTGTGCCGTACAGCTTGCAAATTCTGGCGGCGTTATATACGCTTGTGTCAACGTCTACCCTCTCGTCCGAAAACTTCTTGTCTAAAACGGCTAAGAACGACTTGATTAACGCCGTACTCTCGTTATCGTTAGGCATATCAATTTTGTATTGCAGATGAACGCCGTTACCGCTGTCGGCAAGCACTGGAGCGGCAAAGCCGTTAGAGGTCAAATATTCCGCTATCTCGATAGCCTTTTGTAGTGCGTATTCGTGTTCCTCATGTGTTGATGATGTGCCCGTGGGGCGTTTAGGGTCAATGTCTATGAGTAACCACTCCCTTTTAACGATGTCGCCGTCATTTGTGGTGTTCTTGGAATACAGTTGCAGCTTGTTCATCGTTTCGGCTAATGCCTCTTGGCAAGAATTTATCGTGCAGAAAATGTTATATTTGCCGTTATATGGCATAACTTCATCTGCCAACTTTTCCATATCGTCAAAGTAGCCGCTGATGACACCTTGCGAAGTTTTTAGTATCCTTACCTCAATGGTGTTGTTCTCTGGGTTCATTACTGCTAATCCGTCAAGGATTGAGGAACGAACGTAGTCTACCGCCGTTTGCTTGTCGCTGATAAAGGGTTTTCTGAAAAATAGTTTTTTCATTT
>CAYSTR010000351.1:0-3691 GCA_964433745.1 uncultured Oscillospiraceae bacterium
CCGCTGCTGCACAGACTTGAGAATGATGGCGTGGTAACATCCTACGACGAGAATGCCGACAGTCAAAGGGTTCGCAAATACTATCATATAACGGACAAAGGAAAGCTTTTGCTCTTAGAAAAGCACACCGAATGGAAGATATATAAAAGGGCAGTCGGGCGCATAATGGAGGGGGGCATAAGCTTTGCAGCCGTATGAAAAAATTGATGAATTTACCCGGAAGGTGTGCGAACAGATACGCTGGAAAAGGATACATCCGCAGATAAAAGAGGAACTGGAGAACCACATCGTGGATTGCAAAAACGCATATGTTTCCAGAGGGATGGACGAGCAGTCGGCTACGGATAAGGCGATTGCCGAAACAGGTGATGCCGTCGTGATAGGCACAGAGCTTGACCGGACACACCGTCCAAAACCGCAGTGGGGTATGCTGGCACTGACCGCTTTGCTTGTTATTACAGGGATTATTGTACGGTCACATTTCCAGGTTTTCGATGTAAAGACCATGGAACGACAGAGCCTACAGCTTTTAGGTCCTGGTATCGGAATTATAGCTATGCTGGCTGCTTATTTCGCCGATTTTACACTTATCGGAAGGTATGTAAAAACTGTATGCGCTTTAGCCTTGGTGCTGCCGGTCTTTGCCCTTTTCTTTTCGCAGGGATTTGAAGACATGGGATATACTGCTCTTTTTTTGCCTCTTGCTTATTCCGCCGTCATATACCTGACTAAGAATTGGGAGTACTTTGGGGTTATCATATGCGGAATTATCTTGATAATTCCTCCGGTTATCCTACTTTTTGTAACACCATTTTCTGCCGGTCTTACATTTTTCGTCTGCGGCTCTGTGCTTTTATCTATTGCCATAGTAAAAAACTGGTTTCTTGTAAAACGCATTACCTGTTTTGTTTTAGCCTTTTTACCTACTGGTATGGCCTTTTTATTTATAATGCTTAGATACGGTGAATCCATTATCTCGCGGCTTTCATTTGCTATAAATCCCGCCCTCGATAATTTAGGAGACGGTTTTCAGGGCACGGTCGCACGGAAACTTTTAAGCGGAGCGCGATTAATTGGTGCAGGTGAACTACCAGTTGAGTATGCCGAGCTGCCTTACTTCCCGCTGCCGGGTATAAGCTCTTATAATCTTCTGACATATCTTATCTTCAATTCCGGCTGGATTGTTTTAGTCGTTATAGCTAGTCTGCTTTTGATTTTTATTATAAAGGGATTTATGATGTGTTTTAAGCAAAAAAGCGGGTTGGGGCTTCTTGTATCGTCTGCTTGTATGCTGACATTTACTGCCGAGGCTATAGGGTTTGTGATTTATAATCTGGGATTTGTTTTCATTGCGCCGCTTTCGCTGCCGCTCATATCCTTTGGAAATTCCGCACTTATCATTAATCTATTTTTAATAGGATTAATGCTGTCGGTTTTTAGAACAGGTGATGCTTACCGGGACAGGAAAACGGCGTTAAAAGAAAGGGAAAGGTTTATTTCATGGGATAACGGACGGCTTATTATCTCGTTTGCACCAAAAAGATAACAGATAATATAGGGCGGTAACAGGAAATGCCGCCCGAATTTTTTTTCTTGACGAATCAATCTAATCGTGCTAAACTGATATCGAAAAATATGAAGCACATAAACATAGGAGAAAACATATGACATTGACCGTAGCCTTGGCACAGCTGCCTGTTGTCAGCGATATTGAAGTAAATCTTAAGGAGATAAAATCGGCGGTAGATTTTGCACGGGATAAGGGTGCGCAGATTGTTCTGACGCCGGAGGGGTCACTGTCCGGCTATACCCACGATTTTGACCGCAATCATCTGGAGGAAGCACTAAGCGAGCTTGAGACATACGCAAAAGAAAGCCGTGTGGGACTAGCACTGGGTACATGCCGGTACGAGCCGGATGGGCTGTGTTATAACCAATTGAGATTCTACGCACCGGACGGAGAGTTTCTGGGCTTTCATACTAAGACGCTACTGTGCGGAAGTCTCGACAATGTTCCCAAGGGGGAGATAAATAATTATGCCTGTACGCCGCTTAGGGTGTTTAATTTCGGCGGTATTACCATTGGCGGTCTTATCTGCAATGACATGTGGGGTAATCCCTTTTGTACGCCCATGGACGACATTCATCTGGCACTTAGACTGTCCCGAATGGGTGCGCGGGTCATATTCCATGCGGTAAACGGCGGTCGCGACACGAGCGACATATCCCAAGTTACGGTCAAACGCTTTCATGAGACTAACCTGTTACTGCGTTCTGCGGCGGCGGGAGTGTATACCGTATCGGTGGACAACGCATATCCTTTGGACATCCCTGTTTCATCTATTGGCGGGGTGGCATGTCCTAATATCCGTTGGGGTATGACACTGCCCGAAACCGGACGGCAGTTTGGGGTTTACACTATTAATCTATAAGGAGGTTTAAAATGTATCTATTTGACGAGGGACTTTTCGGGAGACTGTGCGAAACCTTTAACCAAACAAAAATCGTGGACACACATGAACATCTGCCCACAGAGGAGGATCGCCTTAAACAAAGCGTAGATTTTACTAAGCTCTTCTCCCACTACTGTTACAGTGACTTTTTCTCTGCGGGTATGACGGACAATGACTACAACCGTATGGTGGGGGATGACGCTTCTCTAGAAGAAAAATGGACACTATTTAACCGCTACTATCCGTTTGTGAAGCACACCTCATATACACACTCAGCAAGAATTGCCATGGAACACTTCTACGGACAAAATGATATTTTGACCTTTAACGATGCTGTTACCGTAACCGAAAAGATAAAGGCTGCAAACACTAAGGGTCTGTATGACCGCGTGTTAAAGGATGCCTGCCACCTAAAGCACAGCTTCTTGTTCACAAACGGCACAGTACAGACCGGATTTTTCCGTTCGGTGCATTCCATAAACCATTACTGCGAGATTTCTTCGAGAAAAGGAGCACAGTTTTACGGAGAAGAGATGGGCGGTACGTATGAGACATTAGAGCAGTACTGTCAGACGCTGTTTAACTTCATGAAGAAGAAAAAAGAGGAGGGTGCAGTAGGATTTAAGTTTGCTCACGCATACGGAAGAACGCTTAGAATGGATACTGTATCTACAGAGGATGCCAAACGCATCTTCTCGAAGTTCCCATCGCAAAATCCTGTACCCGATGGTGAGACTGCACTCACAAAGTCCGAGATAATGGCGCTTTCGGACTATCTTCTCGAAAAGGCGTTTTCCTATTGCGGCGAGCTTAAACTGCCGGTTGTCATTCATACGGGTGTTCATGCCGGAAGCCGCAACACGATTCGCAACTCGGACGTGCTCGATCTCGATCCCATTTTTAAGCGTTACTCTGACGTCAGATTTATACTCCTGCACTGCGGTCTGCCATGGGTCGAGGAAGCGGGAGTGGAGGCAAAATACTACCCGAATGTTTTTCTTGACATGGCATGGGTACATATTATCTCTCCGGAAATAAGCGTTCGTACCATTAAGACATATATAGACCTACTACCGAAAAACAAGCTGTTGGGCTTTGGCGGGGACTATCTTGTCGTTGAAAAGGTATATGGACATCTCACCATGGCAAGAGAAAACCTCTGCCGCGCACTCACGGAAAAAACGCTGGAGGGTGCAATGAGCGAGACCGATGCACACAGCTATCTTAAGGCTCTGGTT